>JAEXXR010000274.1 GCA_023405705.1 Actinomycetes bacterium | reverse complement strand
CGGCCCCGCCGCCCCGCACCGGGAGGCGCCCGTCCAGGGCCCCTCCTTCCAGGAGGTCCTGCGCACCAGAACGCAGCAGGCGCAGGGCGTCGAGTTCTCGCGCCACGCGCTGCAGCGGCTGGAGCGGCGCGGGATCGAGCTGGGCGAGCAGACGCTCGCGCGGCTCACGGACGGCGTCGACCGCGCCGCGGGCAAGGGCTCGCGCGAGTCGGTCGTCTTCGTCGACGGGACGGCGTTCGTCGTCTCGGTCAGAAACCGCACCGTGATCACGGCTGTGGACCCCGAGCACATGCGCGAGCACGTGTTCACGAACATCGACAGCGCCGTCATCGCATGAGACGCGCGGCGCGACACCCCCATGGCGGCCGGCCCTCCTCGAGGAAGCCGCGAAAGGAACTGATGTCCTCATGATGCGAGGCATGTACTCCGCGATCAGCGGTCTGAAGGTCAACCAGACGATGCTCGACGTGACGGCGAACGACCTCTCGAACGTCAACACCGTCGGCTACAAGTCGGCCCGCACGACCTTCCAGGACTCGCTCTCGCAGCTGGTCCGCGGCGCGGCCGCGCCCGGCCAGGGCAACGGCGGCAACAACGCGCTGCAGGTCGGCCTCGGCGTCCAGCTCGGCTCGATCGACAACCTGATGCAGGGCGGCGCCCCGATGACGACCGGCGCCCCGCTGGACGTCTACATCCAGGGCAACGGCTGGTTCCGCGTCGCCGCCGGCACGCCGCCGGCGGTCCCGACCAACGACTTCCGCTGGACCCGGGCGGGCAACTTCACGCTCAACAACCAGGGCTTCATGACGACCTCGACCGGCGAGTACCTGATCGGCCGCGGGGCGACGGCGACGCCGGACGGCAGAGGCGGCTTCACCTACGCGCCGAACGCGACGGACTCGTACATCACGATCCCGCCGGGCTCGACCGACACCGCGGTCGGCCAGGACGGCTCGGTCTCCTACGTCGACAACGACCCGGCCTCGCCGACCAGAGGCCAGCGCGTCGTCGCCGGCTACATCGCGCTCGGCCGCTTCGCCAACGAGGCCGGCCTCCAGCGCGTCGGCGGCTCGATGTGGATGGAGTCGGCCTCCTCCGGCGCCGCCCAGGTCGACCCGGCCGGCATCAACGGCAACGGCAGAACGATCGGCGGCCTGCTCGAGATGAGCAACGTCGACCTCGCCAACCAGTTCACGACCATGATCACCGCGCAGCGCGGCTTCCAGGCCAACTCCCGCGTCATCTCGACCTCGGACGAGATGCTGCAGGACCTGGTGAACCTCAAGCGCTGATTCGCCACAGCCGGCTGTGGGCTCGTGCGGCGGACGAGGGACCGCCGCACGAGCCCCGCCTACCCGCCGGCCAGGCCCACATCCATGGAGGAGCCCCAGCGTGATCGTCCTGCACCGCCTCGGCCACAACGCCGAGCAGTTCCACCTCAACCCAGATCTGATCGTGACCGTCGAGGCGACGCCCGACACCGTCGTCACGCTCTCGACCGGCGCGAAGATCGTCGTCGTCGAGTCGCCTGTGCGCGTCGCGGAGGAAGTCCGCGAGTGGCGCACCGAGATCCTCAGAGACGCCCTCGGCCGTCGTCGCGACGAGACGCCCGCGCGCGGCTCCGCGATGGCCCGCGTCGTCACCGACCGCCTCGGCGGACGCGCGCCGCTGAGCGCCGTCGAGGACGACCAGCGCAACTCGACTGAAAATCCGCCGTCTGCGGCCGATCACCCAGAGCGATGAAGGCATCGACTGCAATCGGACTCGTCGGCGGCCTCGTCGCCATCCTCCTCACGGGGATGCTCGAGGGCACGTCGCCGGCGACGTTCATCAACATCCCCGCGATCGTGATCGTGCTCGTCGGCACCTTCATGGCGACGATGGCCAGCGTCGGCATCGACCAGATGAAGCGGATCCCGACGCTGTACAAGATCACGTTCAGCCCGCCGGAGCAGGATCTGCGCGCCCGCGTCGACCTGCTCGTCTCGATCGCCGAGCAGGCGCGCCGCGAGGGCCTCCTCGCGCTCGACGCGCAGCTCGCCGACATCGACGACGAGTTCACCCGCAAGGGCCTGCAGCTGGTCGTCGACGGCACCGACCCCGATCTCGTGCGCGAGATCCTGGAGGCGGAGATCGACGCGATGCAGGCACGCCACGCGCTCGGCGCCAACACCTTCGAGAAGGCCGGCGGCTACGCCCCGACCCTCGGCATCCTCGGCGCCGTCATGGGCCTGATCTCGGTGCTCGGGAACCTCTCCGACCCCGACTCGCTCGGCCCGGCGATCTCGGTGGCCTTCATCGCCACGCTCTACGGCGTCGGCGGTGCCAACGTCGTCTTCCTCCCCGTCGCCTCGCGCCTGAAGGCGCTGTCGGAGGAGGAGGTCGAGCTGCGCTCGCTGACGCTCGACGGGATCCTCGCCGTGCAGGCGGGCGACAACCCGCGCGTCGTCGCCGACAAGCTCAGCTCCTACGTCCCGCCGGCGGAGCGCAGAGCGGCCGACGACAACGTCACCCAGCTCGACGGCCAACGGCGCGAGGCCGCCTGATGTCCGCCCCGAAGCGTGGCGGACGCCGCCGCGGACGGGGCGGCCACGGCGGTCACAGCGGCGGCGACGAGCGCTGGCTGATCACCTACGCGGACATGCTGACGCTGCTGCTGGCGCTGTTCATCGTCCTGTACTCGATCTCCTCGCTCAACACGTCGAAGTTCGAGGCCCTGCAGACGTCCCTGCGGGACGCCTTCTCGGGCAAGATCATCAGCGGCGGCGAGGGCATCATCGAGACCGGCGTCAGCGCGACGAGAGAGACCCCCTCGTCGGTGATCCCGAACATCACGCCGCCGACGCCGCAGATCGCGACGCCGAGAGACAGAACGATCGCCGCCGCCCTGGAGGCGCGCCGCGAGGAGGACTCGTTCAGAAGACTGAAGGCGCAGATCGACGCCTACGCGAAGGCCAACGGCCTCGAGGACAGCGTCGAGGCGGTCGTCGCCCGGCGCGGCCTCGTCGTCCGCCTGCTGACCGACAGAGTCCTGTTCGACTCCGGCTTCGCCGATCTCAAGCCGCAGGGCGTGCCGCTGCTGGCGCACGTCGGCAACCTGCTGAGAATCGACGAGAGACACCCGATCCTGGTCGAGGGCCACACCGACGACGTGCCGATCAGCACGGCGCGGTTCGCCTCCAACTGGGAGCTGTCGACCAACCGCGCGACGGAGGTCGTCCGCTTCTTCATCGGGCGGGGCGTGCCGAGCAGACGCATCGGCGCCTCCGGCTATGCCGACGAGCACCCGCTCTCCAGCAACGGGACCGACCGCGGACGCGCGCGCAACCGCCGCGTCGAGGTCGTCCTGCAGCGCATGCACACCCTTCCGTCCGACAACCGCGACGCCGCACCCGACATCTCGAGAGGCCTGACACCATGAGAAAGAACGTGATCATCCTCGTGCTGGCAGCCCTCATCGTGGGCGCCGGCGCCGCCTACACGATGGCGAAGCCCAAGGACGAGAGAAGACACAAGATCGACGGCATCGTCTACGTGCTGCCGAAGGAGTTCCTCGTCAACCTGAGCGACGGCCGCTACGCCAAGCTCAACGTCGCGCTCGTGCTCGACTCCCACCAGGCGACCGCGCCGGACACGGGCGGCCACGGCGGCGGTCCGAGACCGCCGGAGGGCTTCGGCACGCTCGAGCAGGAGGCCGTCATCCGCGACATCGTCACGGACGTGGTCACCAACCAGGACGGCGACCACCTGATCAGCCCCGCGGGTCGCGAGAGAATCAAGGAGGCGATCCTGCTCCAGATCAGAAGAACGACCGACGTGAGAACGAAGGACGTCCTGATCACGGACGTCGCCGTCCAGTAGGAGCCTTCGCTGATGAGCCAAGAGATGGAGCTGCCGGCGTTCGACCGGCCGCAGAGCAACGGCCGCAACGGCCACGCCGCCAACGACCTCGGCCGGCTCAGCGACGTGCCGGTCGAGCTCGCCGTCGAGATCGGCCGCACGCGCATGACCGTCGGAGAGACGCTCGAGCTGCGTCCCGGGTCGATCGTCGTGCTCAACCGCATGGCCGGCGAGCCGGTCGACCTGCTCGTCAACGGGACGCCGATCGCGCACGGCGAGGTCGTCGTCATCGACGAGGAGTTCGGCCTGCGCATCACCGACGTGATCGGCGGCGGCCCGGTCGAGGCCGACGCGCAGGAGCGCGCCGCCGAGCCGGCCGCGACGCCTGCCGCCGAGGCGCCCGGAACGGTCTGAACGCCGCCTGTCGCTCCTCAAGAGCGACCGCGGCGTGCCGATCACCGGAGGGCACCCCGAACCGCCGGAGAGCCCCATGTCCGAAGGCCAGACCACACGCCAGCTCGTCGTCTTCTCGCTCGGCGAGGAGGAGTACGCCCTGCCGATCACGCAGGTCCACGAGATCATCCGCTACACCGAGCCGCGCTCGGTCGCCTCGGACGTCGACTGGGTCCGCGGCGTGATCTCGCTGCGCGGCAAGATCGTCCCCGTCTACGACCTCGCCTCCCGCCTCGGCTTCGCGTCCGAGCGCAAGGAGTCGGCGAAGATCGTCATCGTCGAGACCGCCACCGACATGGCCGGCGTGATCGTCGACGACGTCGAGGAGGTCCTGACGGTCGAGTCCGCTCAGATCGAGGACGTCCCCGCCGCCGACAACGAGTCGATCGAGGCGATCGCGAAGATCGACGACCGGCTCGTGATCCTCCTCAACCCCGCCGGCATCTTCGCCTCCGCCGCCTCCGTCGCCGCAGCCGCGTCCGACACGAGCGCGAACGGCAACGGCGTCGCCGACCTGGTCCACGCGTAGGCCGCCGGCCGCGCAGGGGACCCACCGCAAGACGCAGATGTCGAGCGCCACCGCAACCCGCGTCGTCGTCGCCGACGACTCCGGCCTGATGCGCCGCGTCGTGACCGCGACGCTGGAGCACTCCGGCTTCACCGTCGTCGGCGCCGCGAAGGACGGCGACGAGGCGCTCGCGCTGTGCGAGCGCGAGCAGCCCGACGCGATGACGCTCGACCTGGCGATGCCCGGGCTCGACGGCATCGGCGTCCTCAGAGCCCTGCGCAAGCAGGGCGAGAAGGCGACGCCGGTCGTCGTCGTGTCGGCCTTCTCGCCGGCCCACGGCGCCCGCGCCGTCGACGCGCTCGCCGAGGGCGCCTTCGACCTGGTCGCCAAGCCGGCGGTC
>JAEXXR010000267.1 GCA_023405705.1 Actinomycetes bacterium | reverse complement strand
CGGCCGCTCGCCGCGCGGCGCGTAGGCGACGATCGCGAGGAAGACGAGCGTGATGACGGTCTCGACCAGCATCGCGACGAGCGCGACGTCGGGCGCGCCGAGCAGCGCGTAGACGGTCGCGAGGCCGAGGCCGACGACCGCCAGCGACAGCACGATCGCGATGTGCTGGTGGGTGAAGGCGGTGACGCCGGCCGCGATCGCGACGAGCGCCAGCAGCGCGAGCACGAGCAGGTCGGTGCCGCCGATCTGGCCGACGCGGAAGGCGCCGGCGGTCGGCGTCGCGAGGAAGCCGAGGCCGACGAGGATCCCGCCCGGCAGCAGGACGGCGGCGACGCGGCTGCGCAGGTCGCGCACCTCGAAGTCGTGGAGCGCGTCGGAGAGGCGGTTGACGCCGGACAGCGAGCGCTCGTAGATCGCGCTCGGGCCGAACCGCTCGCCGGCCCGCGACAGCGCGCGGGCGGCCGGGCCCCACAGGCGCGGCGTCGCCAGCAGCGCCGCGCCGAGCAGCCAGGCGAGCGCGGCCATCCACGTCTCGCGCGCGTCGAGGTGGTAGGCGAGCTGCAGCTCGACGGCGTGGCCGAGCGTCGCGGCCGCGGCGTCGGCCGACAGCTCCGCGAACGGGCCGACGACGATCCCGCCGACCACCGCCAGCACGGCCAGCACGACGATCGGCGCGGTCAGGAGCGCCGGGACCGGGGCGAGCGGCTTCGTCTTGGCCGTCTCCGCGTCGGTGTCACCGGGGGCGGTGCGCCGCTCGCCGAGGAAGATCCCGGCCCAGAAGCGCCACGTGTACGCGAAGGTGAGGCCGGCGGCGACGACGGACAGGACGCCCATCGTCGTCGAGTGCTCGGCGGCCGCTCTGAAGAACAGCTCGTCCTTGAAGAAGCCGATCGTCAGCGGCAGCGCGCTGAGCGTGGCGGCGGCGAGGGCGCTCGCGCCCGCCAGCACCGGCATCTCGCGCCACAGGCCGCCGACTCTGGAGAGCCGTCTGCAGCCGGTCGCCATCGTGACCGTGCCGGCGGTCAGGAACAGCGCCGACTTCGCGATCGCGTGCGCGACGACGTAGAAGGCGGCCGCGATCGCACCGGCTCTGCCGCCGATCCCGTAGAGCGTGACGACGTAGCCGTACTGCGAGATCGTCGAGTAGGCGAGCACCTGCTTGAAGCCGTCGCGCGTCAGCGACAGCGCGCCGCCGATCGCGATCGACAGCAGGCCGATCACGAGCAGCCCGTCCTGCACGACGTCGGAGACCTCGACCAGCTGGAAGACGCGGCCGATCACGAGCACGCCGGCGGCGACCATCGCGGCCGAGTGCAGGTAGGCGGAGACCGGCGTCGGCGCCGCCATCGCGCGCGGCAGCCAGAAGTGGAACGGGATCTGCGCCGACTTGATCAGCGCGGCGACGGCGACGAGCGCGATCGCCACGGTCGTGCCGGTGCCGATCCCGCCGGCTGCGTCCTGCGCGTGCAGCAGCCTGCCCAGCTCCGGGATCGAGAAGGTGCCGTGGTCGGAGTAGAGGATCACGGCGCCGATGAGCATCGTGACCGCGCCGATCCCGGTCACCAGCAGCGCCATCAGCGCCGCGAGGCGGGAGGCGCGCTCCTGGCGGTCGAAGCCGATCAGGAAGTACGAGCAGACGGCGGTGACGTCGAAGAGGACGAACAGCAGGATCAGGTCCTGCGCCGTCGCCAGCCCGACCATCGACAGCATGAAGAGGCCCATCCACGGCCAGAAGCGCCAGCGGTCGCGCGCCGGGCGGGCCTGGTGGTCGAGGTGGAGCGGGATGTACGCGGTCGCGTAAGAGAAGACCGCCGCGGCGATCCCGGTCGCCATCAGGCCGTAGAGCGCGCCGAGGCCGTCGAAGTCGAAGTGGAGCCGGATGTCCAGCTCGCTCGCCCACGGGACGTCGATCGCGCCGCCGCCGGAGCGCCACAGGATCAGACAGGCCGCGAATCCGCCCAGCGCAAGCAGCGCGACCGCCCAGGCGAGCGGGTCGCGTGCTGCTGCGACGCGGCTGTGTGGGCTGGTCTGCTGAGGCAACGCTCCCCTCAACCTACCCGGCAGCGCACCGGTTCTTCCATGGCGTCTCGACGCCAGGGGGCCGTGGTTGGCGCCGCGGCGGTCAGGCGACCCGCCGGATCGCCTTCAGCTCGCCTCTCGTCAGCGCGAGCAGGTCGGCCGGCGCCAGCTCGATCTCCAGCCCGCGGCGGCCGGCGCTGACGAAGATCGTCTCGAACGCGTCGGCGGTCGCGTCGATCAGCGTCGGCAGCAGCCGCCGCTGCCCGAGCGGGCTGATCCCGCCCGCGACGTAGCCGGTCACCTTCTCGGCGCGGTCGGTCGGCGCCATCGCCGCGCGCTTGCCGAGCGAGCGCAGGTCGAGCGTGTCGCCGGCCGGCACGATGCAGACCGTCAGCGTCCCGTCGCGGTCGACGACGAGCGTCTTGAAGACGCGCGCCGGGTCGAGCCCGAGCGCCTCCGCCGCCTCCAGCGCGTAGGAGTCGGCCCCCGGATCGTGCGTGTACTCGTGCAGCCTGAACTCGACCCCGGCCTTGCGGGCGGTGCGCGTCGCAGGCGTCTCTCTGCCGGCCATCGGGGAGCGAGCCTAACGGCTGGCCCAGGTCAGCCGACAGCAGCGTCGTCCGCGGCCACCTCGTCCTCGTCGGCCCACGAGGGGGCTGTGCGGTTGCGTCGGTCGACGTCCTCACGAATCGTGCGCGTCAGTTGCTCGAACGTGAGCATGCTCTCCTGCAACGGACGCCCATTGCGAGGGGGCGACTTCTCCACATCGAAGAACATCACCGCACCGCGAACGTCTCCGTACTGCTCGTAGAGCCCGATGTAGACCCGTTCGAACAGGTCGTGTCGAGAGTCCTCCGCGCCATACTCGACGTAGGCTCCCGCAGCTCCCCCATAGATGGGTCGACGCCCGCGGCCAGTGCGCTTCGACAATGTGGTCACGTGGTGGGCGAACGACGAGACGCCGCCACTCGCTCCGTCGTCGCAGATCTCGTAGGGCTCGAACATCAGGGCAACGAGCACCGAATAGGGCTGCCGCTGATGCAGCACCATCGCTTCGCTGCGCAGTTCGTGGTCGTTGCGGACGATGTTCTTCGTCCAGCGACCGAGATGGTCTCGTCTGGGGCTGTAGTCCTGGAAGCTGTACGTCTTGATGGAGACACTCAGAATGAGGCCAAGGGTGGCGTCCGTGACCTTCACGTCGAGCCGCTTGGTACCTCTTACGACCGGGACCGTGGATTCCTGGCCCAACCCGTCAGCAGTCGGAGTGATCCTGGGAAAAGCCGGTCGAAGCTCGTCGGCAACGGTCTGGGCGAGGGCGTTAGACAGCCGCTGCGCATAGTTCTTCTTGACGTCGCGATCGGCTCTCGGCCCCGGTTTCGGCTCGGCGCGGTCAAGCGCCTCACGAAGCGGCTGGGGATCGGTCATGGCCGGCGACGCTACCTGGAGCAAGCACGGATCGTGCTGGTTCACGCCTCGAGCCGTGCATCGCCCTGCAACGTGCCGTATGAGTCAGGAGCGCGTCGCGAGGAGCCCGAAGCACGTCCGTCGAGTCGGCGATGATGCCAACGTGCCTCGTTATCCAAGACACCCGGAATGACACACCTCGAAGAGGAATTCGCAGAGCTCGTCGCCCAGATCGACCTGCCAGGCAAGAACGGACACAAGTACAGACAGCTGGCGAATTGGACTGGCGAGCGGTTCAACATGCCGCGCGATCGCGTCAACGGCACGTTTCTGAATGACGCGAGAATGGCCACGGCTCGGCTCGGCCAGGGAGCCCAGCGGAAACCGGTCCTGTTGTGGGCCTTTGTGGGAGAGCCGCTTGGGGCCGATGACTTCATCCGGACGGTTTCGCCGAGAGTAGGCGCGGACCGAACGACCGACGCGATTGCCGTCTGTGTGGAAAGTGAGATGGGCGGTTGGAGCGTCACGAATCTCGTAGCGGAAGCGACTTGGAGATGGCGCGACGCGTTCAGTCAAGCGTTTCCGGCAGCGACGCATGTCAGGGTCGCGAGCGTGCCTCAGCTGGGTCTTGCCGAGACACCCGATCCACGCCCGGGGTCACGCGCGCCCGAAGAGCGGACGACTTCACCGATCCGGCTCGATGACCGCACGTGGCGGATGATCCGCCTTGCGATTGCTTCGAACGTCGGCGTGCTGTTGGTCGGGCCACCCGGTACAGGCAAGACCTCGCTCCTCCATGAGATCCTCGCGGACGCGAGTGCGGACCCTGCGGCGTACGGTCTCACCGTCCCGCCACCAGGGGCGGACTGGTACACGCCGGACGAGTCTTGGACCGCACGGGAGCTCGTGGGCGGCGAGACGGTCGAGGACGGCGAGCTGCGGTTCGGCCCCGGGCATCTGCTCAAAGCCTTGGAGAAGGGTCATTGGCTCATCCTCGACGAGGCCAACCGTGGCGACATGGACCGCATCATGGGCCCGCTCATCACGTGGATCTCGGGGCATGAGGTCGGCTTGGGACGCGCGAGTCAAGCCATCGACGCGCCCGAGATCGTGCTCGGGTGGACCATGGGCGAGCTGGGGGACGCAGCGGGGCTGGAGCGGTTGGGCGCTGAGCCGGATGCGCTCGGCACCGATCCGATCCAAGTCATGGCCGGAAGAGATTGGCGACTCCTCGGTGCGTACAACGCGCTCGATGCCCAGCGCGTCTTCCGCTTCGGCCAGGCGCTCGGCCGCCGGTTCATTCGCATTCCGATCCCTCCGCTCGACGGCGACGCGTTCCGGGCGGCGCTCGAAGAGCGTGCGGAAGGTCTGCCGACCGGCGCCAGAGGCGCGATCGCAGCGCTGTACGAGGCGCATCTGGAGTCCAGACTCGTCCTTGGTCCCGCGATTCTTCTGCGAGCTGCCGACTACCTCTCAGCTGCGAATGTGCTCCTCGAAGACGACTCCTTCGAAGATGAGCTCTCCGATGCAGGAGACTCGGACGAGCTGCTCGACCGGCACCTGCGGCAGCTGCTCGCCGAGGCGTACCTGCTCAGTGCCGGTCCGTGGCTGGCACGACTCGACAAGGCGCGGCTCGACGAGTTGCGCGCGACGATCAACGACCGAACCCTTGCGCTCGACGCCGAAGCATGGAAGTGGATCGAGGACCAGCTTCCATCGCTCGGCTGAACCTGAGCATTCCTCAGGACGGTCTCGCCGAGGCTCTTGAGGGGTGGTCCAGCAAGGGTGAGCTGTGGCAGAGCCTCGCCACGATCCCTTCTGAACGCGACTGGAGCTGGCGAGACTCAGAACGCCGCGCAATGCGTGTGCTGCTCGAGGACCTCTCCAGTCTGATCGCTGAATGGCCGTCCCTGGAGCTTGAGTGGATCGAAGCGCTGCCGGCCGTCAGCCACCGACTGCGCGAGGTCAGCTCCGTGCCGGGATCCGGAGTCAGCTGGGCTGCCACGCGGCTGCGCGGGTGGCCCCCGTCTGTGTTCGTCAGTCGTCCCAAGAGCCGCGTCGCCGACCAGTTGCTCGTGGCGTCGCTGCGCTGGACGATCGAGCGTCTCGCGACAGTGCGGGCGTCCGCCGAACGGGCCTCGCCGGGTGTTTCCGCCGCGATCGGCGCACAGCTCGACACCGCTGAAGCCCTTTTGGAGATCGAACCCGTCGCGAGCGCACCAGCTCTCGCCCCCAGCGCGCGCGACATTCCGGTGATCGCCGCGGAGGGACGGCCCTGGGCTCAGATGTCGCGCGTGACGGAAGAGCTGCTCGCGCTGGAGGAGACGACGATCCTCGATCTGGCTCGCCGTCTCATCGCGCCCACCGAGGAGCGGTGGCGGCTCTTCCACCTCGGCGTGTTCGGCGAGGTCCTTCGATTTCTCCGCGAGCGTGGCTGTCACTATCGGTCGTTGCGTCCGCTGTCAGCGACGTCATCGGGCCCGGCGTTCGAAGTCGTCGACGATGCAGGCCAGAGTTGGGATCTGTGGTTCGAGGCGGCGGGCGCGTGGAAGTACTACGGCGTGGACGACCCGTATGCCGATGCTGTCGCCGGCGTCCCGGGAGCCGGCTCAGCGCTCGGTTGTGACGTTGCGCTGATGCAATTCCCGCAGCGAGCGATGCTTGTCGATGCGAAGTACTCGGCGGATGCGACGGTCGTCGGCCGCGACGGGTACCGAGCGGCGCTGGCTTACGCCGCCGAGGCGCGTTCGGGGTTGGTCGACGAGATCGTCTCGGTCGCGGTGGGTCCTGACGAGGTCGTGCGGCACCAGGGGTGGACGCAGACTGAGGTCGGGCAGATCGGCGTCATCGCGCCCGATGGCCTTCGACACGCGTTGGCCCGGTTGCTGGGCGAGCAGACTGCCCCGTAGCGGTCGCTGCCGATGAGCCCGCGCGCAGGCAAAGGACCGATCAAGCCGGCAAGCGAGAGCGTCAGCCGGCGGTTCGCACGAACGCGCGGACGCGATACCAGACCTGAGATCGCACTTCGCAGAGAGCTGCACCGACGTGGGCTGCGGTACTGGGTCGACAGGCCGCCGCTTCCTCGACTGCGCCGCCGTGCCGACGTCGTGTTCCCGCGTGTGCACCTTGCTGTCTACGTCGATGGATGTTTCTTTCACGGCTGCCCCGAGCACGCGACGTGGCCGAGACACAACGCCCAGTTCTGGCGAGACAAGATCGAAGCGAATCAGGCGCGAGACCGCGACACCGACTGCCGCCTCGAGGAGGCCGGTTGGCAAGTGGTTCGAGCGTGGGAACATGAGGATCCGGTCGACGTGGCCGACCGGATCGAGAGGATCGTCCGAGCGGTCTAGTCAGGCGAAGACGAGCTCGTCATGCATTGCGTCTCGGTGTTCCCGAACGGCGGCTCTGAAGCCATCGGGAAACCTGAGAGTGCTTCGCTCGGTCCGCTCGTAGAACCCCGCCGCCGCACGATGCGTGAGTGGTCGCGTCGCATGCCGCAAGAAGGTGCCAAGCGGTTCGAAGGGCTCCTGCCGGGGCCACATCGACACGTCGACGCTCCAGGCTCTGTCGTCCTCGCCCCACGCAGCGCGCGGCCAACTTCTGTCCCGCGCAAATTCCTTGACGTCCGCGTCCCACGAGGGATCTATCACCGTGAGGCGCTCGCCGATCCAGCTCGCAACAGGCACAGAAACCGCATTGCCGACGAGTTTCCACCGCGGACCGTTGCGCTTCGCCGGGTCGATGACTGCCGGCGCTGTCCAATTCGCTTCGAAACCCTGCAACCGCTCCGCATCGCGGATGTCGGGCGTCACGATCTGTTCCCCGATCGATGCGTCCGGCATCCAGATCGCAGGCGGAGACGGGATCCCGAGCGTCGACCCGCCCTTCAGCGTCGGCACAGCGTCGACCGCAAGACCGAGTCCCCGAAGTCCTTCGGTCCAATAGAAGCCGTAGACCGAGCCGTCACGGACCGCGGGCTCCGCAGGCCCAGCCTCTTCGCCAAAGAGCACCGGGCGCGGGTCCGCCGTCTTCGAAGCGAGCAGCAGGACGCGTTGCCGGCGCTGAGGAAGCCCGAACGACCGTGCGTCGACCACCCGGTACGCCCACCGATACCCACGCCGACCGAGCTCGGTCGTGAGGTGAGTCATCGCTTGGCCGCGATCGAGCTGCAACATGAACGGCACGTTCTCGAGCAGCAGCCAGCGAGGCTCCGGTTTTGCGTTGTCGAGCAGCCGGAAGACGTGGGACACCAGACCAGACTGCTGCCCGCCGATGCCCGCGGTCCTACCAGCCTGCGAGAGGTCCTGGCACGGAAAGCCAGCTGCGACGAGGTCGACTTCGGGCAGCGCTTCGAGCGTCGTCACATCGTCGTGAAAGGCCGCTCTGAAGTGGGTTCTCAAGACCCTCTGCGCAGCAGCATCGAGCTCGCAGAGCAGCTCGGTCCGATGACCGTGAGCGTGCATGCCGACCTCGATCCCGCCGATCCCGGCGAACAGCCCAGCGATGCGCAGGCTGTGTCTCAGCGGTTGGGCGTCTGGAGCAGACATGCGGCAACGCAGTATGGCTCGCACTGTGGACGACAGTCGGACCGCCCACATCGATTGGTTCAACCGATCCCCGGTGCACCGGGTGTACAGCCACATCCACGTTCCTCGACCGCTTGCACCCAGCCGTACTGTGGCGCGTCGACGCTCGATTCCCAAGGTCAATGGGGTGCGGATCGACATGTCGCCCTCGTTCCCGCACCATCGATACCGTCCCGGGCCGATGCGACGCGTGTTCCTTGTGGCGCTGCTGGTGCTCACCGCCGCCGGCTGCGGCGGTTCGTCGGAGCCGCCGTCCCACCCCGCCGACCTGCCGCCGACGGCGGAGGAGCGCGCACGGGCGCGGGAGCGGGACGCCCGAGAGC
>JAEXXR010000160.1 GCA_023405705.1 Actinomycetes bacterium | reverse complement strand
GCACCGGGCTCGGCGAGGCAGCCGCCGCTCCCGGGCAGCTGCATGAAGGCGCCGAGCGGCGGGTGGTCGGCGGCGGAGGCGCCGGCCGGCGCGAGCGGGACGCTCGCGAGCAGCGCGAGCAGCAGGGTACGGAGTGCGGGCATCCGATCGAGATCGGCAGCCGGCACGGTCGCCGGTAGGGGGAGGTCCCTAGCCTCCCCGCGGCCGCGGCTCGCCCGTCTCGCCCCGCCGCTACCGCTCCGCGGCCGGGCAGACGAGCCGGTAGTCGCAGATCCCGCAGGCGGCGAACGACGGCGTCGGCTCGAAGCCCTGCGAGAGGATCCCCTCGGCGACCTCGGTCGCGATCTCCTCGATCCAGTCGCGCGCGTCGTCGGCCCGCTCGACCGGTACCTTCGCGTCGTCGAGCACGTAGTAGTAGGCGCCGCGCGCGGCGCCCAGCTCCCACGCCTCGCGCGCCGCGACCGAGTACAGCGACAGCTGCACGTCCTGCTCCAGCTGCGCCGCCGATCTCGGCGGGCCGGTCTTGTAGTCGATCAGCTCGAAGCCGCCCTCCGGCAGCTTGTCGACGCGGTCGACGCGGCCGCGCAGCAGGTGCGGGCCGAGTCTGAAGGAGAACGATCTCTCGAACGCGACCGGCTGCGCCGGCTCCTCCTGGAAGCGCTCGTGGTAGCGCGTCAGAGCCGCGGTCGCCTTGCCGCGCAGCTGCAGCTCCTGCTCGGAGCCGCCGAAGCCGCCGCGCCGCCAGCCGAACTCCAGCAGCCCCATCATCTCCGCGAGCGTCTGGGACCCGCCCTGGGCGTGGAAGCGCTCCAGCACCTGGTGGACGAGGATGCCGAAGCGCTGGTTGAGCGTCGGCTCCTGCGGGATGCGGAAGACGCGCGCGAACTTGTACTTCAGCGGGCAGGTCCGGTAGGTGTCGATGTCGCTGGCGCTCAGCATCACGCCCTCGTTGCGCAGCGGCAGGAACTGCTCCAGCGACGGCTCCTCGCGCGCGGCGATCGCGGCGGCGCGGCGTCTGTCGTCGGCCTCGGCGTCGAGCAGCCAGTCGTCGAGCGGCGAGGAGGCGAGGATGTCGCGCTGCTCGCTGGTGATCGCGGAGGCGAGCCGCGCGTTGACCTCGGCGAGCGCGTCGGCGACCGGCTGGTCCTGCGCGCGCTCGATCAGCGCCGCCAGCTTGACGACCTCGAGGTAGCGGACGATCGCGTGCGAGACGTCGAGGTCGGTGTCGAAGCGCAGCTCGCCGATCCGCGTGCCGGTCCGCTTGATCGTCTCCAGCAGCTCGTCGCGCAGGATCCGGTAGGTCGAGTGCAGCGACTCGGCCGGGCCGAACAGCTCCTCGGCCCGCTCCTCCCAGACGCCGCCGACGGCCGAGCGCGCCTCCTCGGCGAACGGCGACGGCGGCTGCGCGGCGCCGCGGTCGCTCGCCTGCGGGTGGACGAGCACGAGCCGCCGCCGCGTGCGCGTCATCGCGACGTGCAGCAGCCGCCGCATCTCGGCGAGGTGGGCGTCGTGCGGATCGGCCTCCAGCCGCTCCTTCAGCAGCTCGGGCGCGATCGGCTCCAGCGTGCGCGCGTGGACGCCCGGCATCCCGGCGGCATGCAGGCCGAGCACGAAGACGTGGTCGAACTCCTGCCCCTGCGCCGCGTGCATCGCCATCACCTGCACGCCGCGCAGCGCCCCGGGCGGCGGCTCCTCCTCCTCGCGCAGGCCGGCCTCCGCGGCGGCGGCGATCGAGCGCGCGAACTCGCGCGGGGTCGCCTGCGGCTGGCGCTGGACGAAGGCGCTCGCCAGCTCGCCGAAGCGGGCGAGGCCGCGCAGCCGCTCGACGACCTCGGCCTGCGCGGTGAAGAGCTGCTGGCGGCGCAGGCCGAGCCGCTCGATCAGGCGGTGGACGTACAGGTCCGGCCGCATCGTGTCGATCGCGCCGACCGCCGATCTGTACAGCGACAGGAACATGCGGATGCGGTCGCGCGCCTCCGGCGGGATCTGCGGCGACTCGAGCGCCGCGCCGAGCGCCGAGACCATGTCGAGCTTGCGGCGGCGGGCGATCTGGGTGCAGCGCGCGAGGTCGACGGAGCGCAGCTCGATCGGCGGTCGCGCGAGCGCGCGCACGACGGCGGGCGCGTCGCCGGGGTCGATCAGCAGCCGCAGCCAGGCGAGCAGGTCGCGCACCTCGGCGCGCTGGAAGAAGGCGGCGTCGCCGACGAGCCGGTGGCCGACCGCGCGCTCCTCCAGCGCGACCGCGACCGCCTGGCCCTCGCGCGCGATCGAGCGCACGAGCACGGCGATCCGCTCCGGCGGGACGTCCTCGCGGCCGATCAGCTTCTCGACCTCGGCCGCGACCGCCTGCGCCTGCGCGCGCTCGTTGGCCGCGCGCCAGAAGGCGACCTCGCCGCCGAGCGGGCCGTCGAGCCGCTTCTCGATCCGGTCCTCCAGCGGCGCGACGACGGCCTCGGCGGCGTCGATCACCCGCTGCGGGCAGCGGAAGGAGTGCTCCAGCCGCACGACCGTCGCGTCGGGCAGCTCGGCGTGGAAGTCGCGCAGGTTCTTCGCGGCGGCGGCGCGGAAGCGGTGGATCGCCTGGTCGTCGTCGCCGGCCGCGGTCAGGTTGCCGTGCTCGGAGGCGAGCAGCCGCAACAGCAGGCCGTGGGCGAAGTTCGGCTCCTGCACGTCGTCGACGAGCAGGTGGCGGTAGCGGTCGGCGACCCGCGCGCGCACGTTCGGATGCTCGCGCAGCAGGCTCAGCGCGCCGATCACGAGGTCGCCGCTGTCGAGCGCGCCCTGCTCGGCGAGCATCCGGTCGTGGGCGCGGTAGATCTCGGCGAACTCGCGCTCGCGCGCGCCGCGCGCCCGCTCGGCGTCGCTCGCGCCCTCCTCGGCGCCGAGCGTCGCCGCCCACGCGGCGTACTCCTCGGCGCCGATCAGCTCCTCCTTGAGGCGGTCGATGCGGCGCACGAAGCTCGCCACCAGCGCCGCCGGGTTGCCGCGGAAGTCGTGGCGCCGGATCGTCAGCTCGTCGATCCGCTCCAGCAGCATCGCGAGCCGGTCGGCGCGGCCGACGGCGACCGCGAACGGGTCGTGCGAGCCGGCCAGCGCCTCCTCGCGCAGCAGCCGCGCGCAGAAGCCCTGGAGGGTCGTGACGGCCAGCTCCTCGTAGGAGCGCTCGACGGCCTCCTCGACCATCCGCCGCAGCGCGTCGGCGGAGCGCTCCGACGGCGCCAGCGTCAGCAGCGTCTCGGGCGCCTCGCCCTGCTCCACCAGCCACGCCAGCCGCGCGACGAGCGTGCGCGTCTTGCCGCTGCCGGCGCCGCCGACGACCAGCAGCGGACCGCCGCGGTGCGTGACGGCCGCGCGCTGCGCGGGGGAGAGGCCGTCGAGTACGGACACCCTGCAAGTATGCCGTCGATGCACTCCTCCGGCACGGCGCTCGATGCGGACTGGCTGGGCGCCTCCCGCGCCGCGGCCGCGGGCCTGCGCGCGATCCTGCGCGACGCCCCCGCGA
>JAEXXR010000121.1 GCA_023405705.1 Actinomycetes bacterium | reverse complement strand
CGCCGAGGCCGAGGCCGAGGCCGGCGGCGGCGCCGCGGCCCCGTCCCAGCTCTGGACCGACGAGATGCGCCACCCGACCGTCCTCGCCGGCCTGACGCTGGAGCGCGAGCAGCTGCACGCGCAGATCGAGCGGCGGATCGACGCGATGCTCGCCGCCGGCGCGCGCGAGGAGGTGCTGGCCGCGAACGCCGCGGGCGCCTCCGACACGGCGCGCAAGGCGCTCGGCTTCTCCGACCTGCTCGCGGGCGACGTCGAGGCGATGAAGCGGCGCACGCGCAACTACGCGAAGCGGCAGGGGACGTGGATGCGGAAGCTGGCCGGCGTCGAGACGATCGACGTCACCGGCCGGGACGCCGCCGACGTCGCCGCCGAGATCGCTGCGGCAGCCGATAATCTCCGCCGCCGGTGAAGACCGCCCAGTGACGTCCCAGACCCCGGAGGCAGGCAGCGTGAAGTTCGAGAAGTGGCAGGCGCTCGGCAACGACTACGCGATCGTCGAGGCGAGAGACCTCCCGTTCGAGCTGACGCCGGCCCGCATCCGCGCCTTCTGCGCCGGGCACTTCGGCGTCTTCGCCGACGGCATCCTGCTGCTGAGCGAGAGCGCGCAGCCGGGCTTCGTCGCCGACCTGAAGATCTTCAACCCGGACGGCTCGGAGGCCGAGCTGTCGGGCAACGGCGCCCGTGAGGCGATCATGTACCTGCGCCAGCGCGGCTGGACCGACGCGGACGAGTTCTCGATCATGACCGCGGCCGGCGAGATCCGCCCGCACATCACCGGCCCGACGACCTGCAAGGTCGACATGGGCCGCGCGAAGCTGACGTCGAAGGACTTCCCGGCCGGCGGCGACGACGGCCGCGCCGAGCTGGAGGCCGACGGCACGACCTGGCGCTTCCAGCACGTCTCGATCGGCAACCCGCAGTG
Organism: Actinomycetes bacterium; assembly: GCA_023405705.1. The sequence continues at coordinate 1,851 of JAEXXR010000121.1, read as the reverse complement.
CTCGATCCGGGTCGACTCGGTCGAGGCGCTGGAGGCGCTCGACCTGCCGGCGATCGGCGGCGCGATCGAGCACCACGAGCTCTTCCCCAACCGCACGAACGTCTCCTGGTACGCCGAGCTGGAGCCGGGCCGCATCCGCGCCCGCATCTTCGAGCGCGGCGTCGGCGAGACGCTCTCCTCGGGCACCGGCGCCACCGGCGCCGCGGTCGCGCACGTGCTGCGCGGCGGCGGCACCGGCGACGACGAGACCTCGACCGTCGTCGTCGTGCTCGACGGCGGCGACCTCGAGGTCGAGATCTCCGAGGACCTGCACGTGAACCTGACCGGCTGGGCCGTCCCTGTCTTCAGAGGCGAGCTGTCGGAGAACTTCCTGAAGGAGCTGCATGAGACCGAGTAAGCGACTCGACCTGATCCCGCCGTACCTCTTCGCCCAGCTGGAGAAGAAGATCGCCGACAAGAAGGCGGCGGGCATCGACGTCATCTCGCTCGGCATCGGCGACCCCGACACGGCGACCTACGCGCCGATCGTCGAGGCGATGCAGAAGGCCGTCGCGGACCCGGGCACGCACCAGTACCCGTCCAACCGCGGCCGGCAGGACTTCCGCGAGGCGGTCGCCGCCTTCTACCGCCGCCGCTTCGGCGTCGAGCTGGACCCGGCGACGGAGATCATGCCGGCGATCGGCGCGAAGGAGTGCATCTTCAACCTGAGCCTCACCTTCCTCGACCCCGAGGACATCGCCCTGGCGTCGGATCCGGGCTATCCGGTCTACACCGGCGGCCCGCTGCTCGCCGGCGCCTCCTCGGTGCTGATGCCGCTGAAGCCGGAGCTGGGCTTCGCGCCCGACCTCGACGCGATCTCCGACGCCGACGCCGAGCGCGCGAAGCTGCTGTTCATCAACTACCCGAACAACCCGACCGGCGCGATCGTGCCGGACGGCTTCTTCGAGAAGGTCGTCGCGTTCGCCAAGCAGCACGACATCCTCGTCGTGCACGACAACGCCTACAGCGAGACGACCTACGACGGCTACGTCGCGCCGTCGTTCCTGGCGACCCCCGGCGCCAAGGAGGTCGGCGTCGAGGTCTTCTCGTTCTCCAAGGGCTACAACATGACCGGCTGGCGGGCCGCGATGATCGTCGGCAACGCCGACGCGATCGCCGCCTACTGGAAGCTGAAGTCGAACGTCGACTCCGGCAACTTCGAGGCCGTCCAGCTCGCTGCGATCGAGGCGATGACGACGGAGGTCGACACCCACGTCGCCGAGATGAACGCCGTCTACAAGCGCCGCCGCGACCTCGTCGTCGACGCGCTCAAGCAGGCCGGCGTCGACGTGACCGCGCCGAAGGGCACGATCTACGTCTGGGCGCCGATCCCGGCCGGCTACGAGTCCTCGGCCGCCTACTGCGAGCACGTGCTCGAGCAGGCCGCCGTCGTGATCTCGCCCGGCGGCGCCTACGGCAAGAGCGGCGAGGGCTTCTTCCGCATCTCGCTCACCACCCCCGACGACCGCCTGCTGGAGGCGGTCGAGCGGATCAAGCAGCTGGGCTGAGCGGCACGGCAGGCGGCGCGAGCGACGAATTCCCTCCGCCGCTTCCGGCCAGCTCGGACCGGCGCCGTCGCCGACCGGCGCCGCCGCGCGGGGAAGCGAGCGCCAACCACCTGACACCCGGCGCAGAGACACGGTTTCTCCCGTCTCGTCTCCCGGACTGCGGGTAAGCGGTACGGCTCCGGCCCATCCGCACCCCCGGGGAGGGGTTTCCATGAGGGAGAAGCACCACCGCGCCCGGCAGGCGCGCGGCGTCCGCGCGCGGCATGCGCGCGGCGTTCTCGCGAGCGCGCTCGCGCTCGCGGTC
>JAEXXR010000067.1 GCA_023405705.1 Actinomycetes bacterium | reverse complement strand
TGTCTCGCCACCCGGCGCACGCGGGCGCTCGGGCCCTTGAGCCGTCTCGGCGTTCTCGGGGCGAGCGCGAGCGTCGCGCTGAGCGCGTCGAAGCGGCCGGCCGCCGAGGAGACGGGGCGGGCGCAGCCCTGCCGCGCTCTCGCCGGTCCGAAGGCGACGGTCCCGCGCGGGCAGCGGACCGTTCTCCCTCTGCTTCTTCTGCCTCCCGGTGAGGTGCTTCTTGCGGCGGCGCCGGCCGGCGGCGAGCCGGGGGAGGTGGAGGCCGCGGCGGCGGCCTGAGCGGCCGGTGCGGCCACGAGCAGGGCGGTCGCGAGGACGAGGGGGAGCAGCAGACGCATCGACGGAAGGTACGTTCCCCTCCGCTGGGCCGGCGTCTTCCGGAGGTTGCAGGTCGCCTGCGACCTTCGTCGCACCGGCGCGCCGGCGTCACTCGACGATGAAGAGGCGGTGGTCGGTGGTGTTGAGGCGGCGGCCGCCGGTCTCGGTGACGGTGACGATGTCCTCGATGCGGACGCCGAAGCGGCCGGGGAGGTAGATGCCCGGCTCGATCGAGAAGCACATGCCGGGCACGAGCGGCTGGGTCTCGCCCTCGACGATGTAGGGCGGCTCGTGCGTCGTGAGGCCGATGCCGTGGCCCGTGCGGTGGATGAACCGCTCGCCGTAGCCGGCGTCGGCGATCACCGCGCGGGCCGCGCGGTCGACGTCCTGGCAGGTCGCGCCGGGACGAACGGCTTCGAAGCCGGCCTGCTGCGCGGCGCGGACGATCTCGAAGACCTCGCGCTCCTCGGCTTCGGGCACGCCGACGTGGACGGTGCGGGTCGTGTCCGAGCCGTAGCCGTCCTTCAGCCCGCCGAAGTCGAGCACGACCATGTCGCCCGTCTCGATCGTGCGGTCGCTGACCTCGTGGTGCGGGTCGGCGCCGTTGGGCCCGGAGCCGACGACGGTGAAGTCGACCTGGGAGTGGCCGGCCTGGCGCAGCAGGCCGGCCAGCGCGGCGCCGATCTCGCGCTCGCGGCGGCCGCTGAACCGTTCGCTGACGATCGCCTCCAGGCTCGCGTCGGCGGCGGCGCCGGCCGCGGCCAGGCGGGCCAGCTCGCGCGCGTCCTTGACGGCGCGGAGCATCGGCAGCGAGGTGGTCATCGCGACGTAGGAGGATCGCGGCAGCGTGCGCTGGAGGCCGAGCAGGTGCAGCGCCCAGGCGGAGTCGGAGACGGCGTAGCGGCCGTCCGGCGCGAGCAGGCGCGCGGTCTCGGCGTACGGGTCGTCGCCGTCGGTCCAGTCGGTCAACGTGAGCGCCGGCGCCCCCGGCGCGGCCTGCGCGTCGGGGCGCTCGAGGATCGGCACGATCATCGCCGGGTCGCGATCGGCGCCGATGACGAGCATCGTGATCCGCTCGGTGATCGCGATCGGCGCATATCCGGTGAAGTAGAGGAGGTCCGGGCCCGGCGTGACGAGCACGCCGGCGAGCCCGGCGTCATGTGCCTCGCCGGCCGCTCGCTGCATCCGCGCGGCGTAGTCCTGGTGGGTGAACGGCGCTGCCGTCGCAGAGTGGCTCACCATGCTGACCTCCGGTCGTGGGCGCGGGTCCGATCTTCCCGGTGGCGCGGGAGCGCCGGCAAGGGCGTGCGCACCAGGCGCCGCTTCGTGCGCGTACCGCGTCCGGCGGCCGCTTCACTCGGCACACGCAGCGCCTGCGCCACGGCTGGGACGCCGCTTTCAGGCGGGCAGGGACCCCTGACCGACTGTGGGCGGTTTTGAACATTTGTGATCGTTGCTGTGGTAGGAATCTCGCAATCACGCGGAAACGCCCAAGCTCTGGGCATGTCGCAGGAGGAGAGATGCAAGGACGCCTTCGGGTGCCGGCGCGGCCGGTCCTGATCACGATCGGCTGCGTGCTCGCAGCCGCGGTCGCGGTGCTGGTCGCCTCGCTGGTGGCTGCGCCCGCGCGGTCAGCCGGGCCGGCGGGCAACGTCGCGCCCGGCGCGCCGACCGGCCTGACGGTCGAGGACCAGGCGCGGCCGCTCAACGTCGAGGGCACGCCGCGCTTCGGCTGGCTGCCACAGGACGCCGACGGGAACGAGGTGCAGAGCGCCTACCGGATCGAGGTCAGCGACGCGGACGGCGCGACCGTCTGGGACTCCGGCAAGACGGCGTCGGCCGAGCAGGCGTACGTCCACTACGACGGCCCGTCGCTGGCGCCCGGCGCCGCCTACTCGTGGCGGGTCCGCACCTGGGACGGCAGCGACGCGGAGTCGCCGTGGTCGGCGCCGGCGAGCTTCGAGACCGGCCTCGGCGATGGCGACTGGGGCGGGGCGCAGTGGGTCAAGCGCCTGCCCGGCGCGCTCGGCGGGGCCGGCGCGCTGCAGATCGTCGACGGCAGAGCGCGGCAGACCGGCGGCGGCGTGATCCTCGCCAGAGGCGGCGCGGCCTGGACGGACTACACGCTCGAGGTCGACGTCACGCCGCGCACGAACAGCGCCGGCATCATCTTCCGCGCGCCGAACACCGCCAACGGCTACATGTGGGCGCTGGTCCCGGGCACGGGCGTGCGTCACCACGTGATGGCCGAGGGCGCCTTCCCGACCGGCGACCGCGTGACCTGGCCGGCGACGATCGCGGTCGACACGACGTACCGACTCAGAATCAGAGCAGCGGGCAACGTCCTCACGGGCTGGCTCGACGGCGTGCAGATCGGAACCGTGACGACCTCCAGCTCGGCCGCCGGTTCGATCGGCTTCCGCGAGGCGAGCAACGAGGTCGCCGAGTTCGACAACGTCACCGTCACCGACGCGGACGGCGGCGTCCTCTTCTCCGACGACTTCGGCGGCGACCTCTCGAAGTGGACGGTCAGCGGCACGCAGGAGGCTGACGAGTGGACCTTCGCGCGCACCGAGCAGGAGCTGCCGGCCGGCGAGATCGTCCGCGCGCGCAGCTACTTCGCCGCCGATGACACCTACGAGCTGTGGGTCAACGGCAGACGCGCCGACCGCGGCTCCTCGTTCGGCTACCAGGGCGAGGGGTACTACCAGGCGGCCGACGTCACCGAGCTCGTCAGAGCCGGGGAGCCGAACGCCTTCGGCGCCGTGCTGCGCTGGTCGGGCAACGGCCAGGGTCGCGCCGGCGGCTCGCCCGGCCTGCTCGGCCGCATCGTCGTCGAGTACGCCGACGGCTCGACCCACGCGCTCGTCACGGACGGCAGCTGGAAGACCCGCCCCGGCGACCATCGTCACGTCGGCACCCGCAACGGCGAGGGGCTCTACATAACCCATCAGGACGCGACGCTCTCGGCGGGTGACTGGAGAAGCGCCGGCTACGACGAAGCGGGGTGGAGCGACGCGGTCGTGCTCGGCGCCCATCCGACCGCGCCGTTCACGCACGTCAGCGGCTCGCAGACGCGCGTCACCGAGACGGTCGTCCATCCCGAGCGGATCCTCGTCGCCGACGACGGCACGCCGGTCGCCGACTTCGGCAAGGTGATCCCGGCGCGGCCGGGCGTCCGCTTCGACGCCGGCGTCGCGGGGCGGACGCTCACGCTGCGCGCCTCGTACAGACTCAGAAGCGGCGGGCGCGTCGCGACCGACGGCGGCTCGACGCAGAGCACCGACATGCGCTTCGTCTACACGCAGGTCGACGGCCCACAGCGCTACGAGGCGTTCGACCACCTCGGCTTCCAGTACCTCGAGATCCCGGGTGCGGGCGAGGAGATCGCGGTCGAGGACGTGACGGCGAGAATCGTCCACACCGAGCTGCCGGCGGGCAGAGCGGCGCAGTTCGAGAGCGACGACGAGACGCTGGACGCGGTCTGGGAGCTGATGCAGCACTCCGCCGCCCACTCGGTGCAGGAGGTGTTCGTCGACACCCCGACGCGCGAGCAGGGCCAGTTCCTGCTCGACAGCGCCAACATCTCCTACGTGCTGATGGCCGGCTCCGGCGAGCGCGTCGCGACCCGCCAGGCGATCCGCGAGTTCATGCAGAGCCAGGTCCGCCACTGGAGCGCAAGCGCCGCCGACCTCGGCCGCTACAACGCGGTCTACCCGAACGGCGACGGCAAGCGTGACATCCCGGACTTCACCCAGATGGTCCCCGACTGGCTGCTGCGCTACCACCACGAGACCGGCGACCGCGACCTGCTGGTCGACCATTGGCCGGCGATCGCGGCGACGGCCGACTACGTCCGGCGCCACATCCCGACGAGCGGCGCCACCGCGGGGCTCGTGACGAGACTGAGCGGCGGGACGGGGCAGTACGTCAACGGCATCGTCGACTGGCCGGCCGCCGGCCGCTTCGGCTACGACATGAGCGCCGCCGCCCGCACGTCGGTCAACGCGCTCGGCGTCCACGTCTTCCGCACCGCCGCCGAGATCGCCCGCGTCGCGGGCCGTCCAGCGGACGAGGCCGACGGTCTCGACGCGGAGGCCGACGCGCTCGCGGCGCGCATGAACCAGACTCTGCGCAAGCCCGACGGCACCTACGTCGACGGCCTCGCCGCCGACGGCACGCAGAGCGGCCACGCCGGCCAGCACGCCTCGTCGTACCCGCTCGCGTTCGGGATCGTCCCGGCCGGCGAGCGGGCCGCGCTCGCCGAGAAGGTCGGCGCGATGGGCATGCGCCAGGGGCCGATGACCGCCCACTGGCTGCTGCACGGCCTGGCGCGCGGCGGGCAGGAGACGGCGGTGCGCAGACTGCTGACGAACGCCGCCGACAACGGCTGGGCGAGAATCCTCGCCCAGGGCGGCACCTTCACCTGGGAGTCGTGGGACGGGCTGGAGAGCCACTCGCACGGTTGGGGCGCGCAGGCCGCCGTCGACGTGCTCGAGACGATGCTCGGCGTCGAGCAGACGAAGGCCGGCGGCGAGCAGCTGCGGATCCGGATCCCTGACAGCGGCCTCCGGCACGCCGCCGGCTCGGTCCCGACCCAGCGCGGCACCGTCACGTCCGACTGGACGCTCGACGGCGACGAGGTGGAGCTGACCGCGACGGTGCCGGTCAACGCCGCGGCGGTCGTCGAGCTGCCGGCCCGCGCCGGCTCCGTCTACCGCGTGGCCGGCCCGTCCGGCGCCGAGGCCGAGGAGCTGGGCGCCGCGGGCGGCGTCGTCCGCTACCGCGTCGGATCGGGCGAGTGGACGTTCGCCACCGACACCGCCGGACCGCCGGTCGCGACGTTCGCGGTCCCGGCCTTCCCGGACCAGCCGGCCGCCTCGATCGGACCGGTCCGCGTCGTCACGGTCACCAACGACGGCGAGCTGCCGCTGACCGTGACGCGGGCGCGGATTCGCGACGCCGACGGCCTGTCGGCGGGCGATTTCCTGATCACCGACGAGACCTGCACGGACGGCGAGGTCGCCCCCGGCGCCGCCTGCGACGTGCTCGTGCGGTTCGCGCCGAGCCGCGAGCACGCCGTGTCGCACGCGACGCTGACGCTGAGCGACAACACCGCGGGCGGGTCCAGCAGCACCGCGCTCACCGCGACCAGCACCGGGCTGCCGCAGGGGCCGCGGGGCGAGCAGGGCGAGAGAGGGGCCGACGGAGCGCCGGGGCCGGTCGGACCCGGCGGACCGGTCGGACCGGTGG
>JAEXXR010000626.1 GCA_023405705.1 Actinomycetes bacterium | reverse complement strand
GTCACGACGCGTGACCGGGTGACGCTGACGCTTCCGCGCGCCGCTGCCGCACCGCAGCAGCCGGCGAGACGGCCGAGCTTCACCGGCTGAGCGGTCCGCCGCAACGACGGCGGCCGCCCCGAGGGCGGCCGCCGATCGTCGTGCAGGAGAGGGGAGGCGCGCGGTGCCGGTCGCTGGCCGGCGCGCCTCCGGTGGTGGTGTCAGGTCAGCGCAGCTTCATCTTCACCTTCAGCGCGGCGCGGCCGCCGTTGGTCTGGCGGGTCTTGACCGTCAGGTTGACCGTGCCTCTGCGTCTCGCCAGCCGTCTCGCGAGCGCGCCCTTGGCGGTGACGCCTCTGACCGCGACGGAGACCGTCCGCGGCGCGCCCCTGCGCGGCAGCGACAGCGTGACCGTGCGGCCGCGCTTGCGCACCGCTCTGCCGGCGAGGCGCTTCTTGCCGGCCTTCGCGGTGACGGTCGCTCTGCCGAGCGAGAAGCCCTTCGGCAGCGCGAAGGAGGCCGTTCTCAGCTTCGCGCCGGCCGGCGCGGAGACCTTCGCGGACAGGTTGCCGCTGCCTCTGCGGAAGCGCATCGACGCGCTCGCCGTCGTGCAGCCTCTGACCGACAGTCTCGGCTTGGCGCTCGATCTCTTGCCGTTCTGGCCGGCGAACGAGGCGGTGAGCGGACCGCCCGTGCAGAGGTTGCCGACCGTCGTCAGCACGCCCTGGCGGGATCTGAACTTCAGCGCGAAGCTCGACAGCGTCAGGTCGGGGATCGCGCCGAAGGTCGTGACGACCTGCTGGGAGCGGTTGATCGTGACGATGCCCTCGAGGTCAAGCGAGACCTCGCCGCGCAGCTGCACGACCAGCTTCGGCAGTCTCGTGCCGATTCTGACCAGCCACGCCTTGCCCTTGAGTGGTCTGGAGACCAGCGGGCTGACCGCGGTCGCGTCCGCGACGTAGGCGCGCTCGGAGCATCTGCCCTGCGCGAAGACGGCCGGGTCGCACGCCTGTCTGATCGTGTCGAGGTTGGTCGACATCGACTTCGGCAGCGTGACGACCGCCTCTCTCATCGCGGCCTGGCCGGCGGCCTGCGTGATTCTCGTCGTGAACTCCGGGTGGGCGCCCTGGCGCGTCGCGCCTCTGCCGGCGATCGTGCCGGTGATCTTCGGGCCGAACGGCAGTCTCTCGCAGCCGCTGACCGTGATGCTGCTGGTCGCAGTCGCCCCGGCGCCCTTGTCGAGCGGCGAGAAGGCGCCGCTGGCCGGTCGCTGGCCGCAGCTGGTCGGGTTGCGCATGAAGCCCGGGCGGTCGACGTTGACGATCAGTCTGCGGATCGCCAGCGGGATGCCGAACTGCAGCGCCGGGATGTCGTCGCTGATCACGTCGAGGCCGCCGTCGTTGCCGAGCACGAGCCGCTGGCCGACGATCACGGTGCCGGCGTCGACGGGCCCGAGCCTCGCCGGGACCTTCACCGACAGGCCGGCCGGATCGCCGGCGACCTTCGGCTCGGTCAGGTAGATGCTGCCGGGCAGGGTCGGCGGCTCGCCGCCGGAGCCGACGATCGACTGGACCGAGCCGATCCGGCTCGACTCCTCGCAGTTGCCGGCCGCGGCGTTGGTCAGCGAGCACTTCGTCAGCCCTCTCAGCGCCAGCGAGCCTATGAGGCCGGGCGGCAGGTCGAACGCGACGCTGCCGACCGGGACCGTTCTGTCGGGCCGGTCGAAGCTGAGCGTGAACGAGGTGTCCGCGCCGGCCTGCGTGTCGGAGACGACCGTCCCCATCGACGGGGTGAACCTGCGCTCGCAGTCGCCGGCGGTGACGAACGAGCCGGTCGGTCTGATCACGGGTCCGCCCGACCACGGTCCGACGATCGCCTGCGAGACGTTCTCGCCGCAGGTCGTCGGCGTCACCAGCGCCGACTTCGCGCCGCCTCTGAACGTCAGTCTGAAGTTCGTGAAGGCGATCTGCGGGAGGTCGGAGAAGACGGTCGTGACCTGACCGGTTCTGTCGTCGGGGTTGACGGTCGCGGAGACCTTGATGTGGGCGCCGAACAGCGGCACGTCGAGGAACAGCCGCAGCCGGTCGGTCGGCGTCTGGGTGCCGAAGTAGACGGTGCCGGGGAAGTTGCCGAGGATCGGCGAGGTGAAGTCGATCGTGCCGACCTCCGAGGAGGCCGGGCAGTTGGCGGCGACGGCGGTGTCGCTCTGCGCGAAGCCGGCGTCGGTGCAGGCGTCGAGGCCGGCGGCGAGCGCCGCGTTCAGCAGCACGCCGGGCGGCGCTATGACGGTCGTCGTGCGGACGTGCGAGCTGACCCGCTCGGCGTTGCCCTGACCGGGCTGGACGTTGAAGCTGATCGCCGAGGTCGAGTCGGGCGTCGCCGGGTCGGCGGCCGTCGTCAGCGAGGCCTCGAACGGCACCTTCCCGCAGTCGGTCGGCGTGTACGTGCCCGCGCCGCTGCCGGTGCCGCCGTCGTGCGCGGTCGCCGTCACGCCGACGGCCGCCTCGATGCAGGAGGTCGGGTTGGTGAAGAACGGTCTGCCGGCGACGTAGCCGTACAGCGTCTGCGTGATCGAGTCGATGTGCACCGGCAGGCCGGCGGCCTCGTCGGGGAGGCCGTCGATTCTCGCGGTGAGCCCGAGGTCCTGCGGGTCGACGCTGATCGGCGCGACGAGCTTGATCGGGTCGCCGAGGATCGGTCTGATGAAGAGGCCGAAGGCGGCCGGCGAGCCGGCGGGCGGCTCGATGTTGTAGATCGCGCCCGTCAGGTTGAGCGGGAGGTTGACCGGGCCTATCGGCGAGATCTGGGCCGTCGCCGCGGTTCTCGTCTCGCCGACCTGCGAGCCGGCGGGGCATCTCGGCTCGGAGGTGCCGCTGCCGAAGTCGGCCGACGAGCATCGCTCGACATTGTTCACGTAGGCGACGATGCCGGGTGCGAAGTCTATGACCAGCCCTCTGACGCCGGGGACGGTCGGTCTCCCGCTGTCGCTGAAGTTGATCGTGGTCGAGTTGTCGGGGTGCGCGGCGGCCGCATTAGGGCCCGACGGCGGCAGCGAGCCGCCGCTCGGCGCGCTGTTGGTGACTCTCACGCTCTCGATCGAGAAGGCCTGCGCGCTGGCTGCCAAGGCGCATGGCAACAGCAACGCGGCGAGCGCTGCGACCAGCGCCCGCGGGGGAACGAGCTTCATCTCTCACCTCTCCTTGCGACGTGCCTGACGGTGACGACCGTCCGTCTCGCACGGGGTGGATTCCCGCGACCGCGGAGTGGCAAACAGGCTTGTTTCAGATCGCGGTCAGCGCACGTCGCGGCGGTCGAACAGCGCGACCGCGAGCGCGCAGAACAACAGGCCGCCGCCGAGCAGCAGCGCGAAGTCGCCCCAGTCGGCGCCGTTGCGCAGCGGCTCGTCGCCGTAGGACCACTGGAACGGGGAGAAGGCGAGATGGTCGGCGAGCCCGGAGACGAACGGGGCGATCGAGGTGTAGAGGAAGCCGGCGCCGGCGAGGCCGGCGGCGATGCCGAGGCTGAGGCCGCGGCGGCCGGTCGCGCCGCTGAGGCAGAGCGCGATCCCGCCGTAGAGGACGCCGAGCAGCACGTTGCCGGCCGTCGCGGCCGCCAGCTTGCCGGCCGACAGGTCGACGTCGACGAGCGGGCCGACGGCGATCAGCCCCAGCCACGTCACGAGGCCGAGCACGAGCAGCCCGGCGAGCAGCGCGAGGCCCTTCTCGGCGATCACGCGGGAGCGGTGGATCGGCGTCGCCAGCAGCAGGTCCATCGTCCCGCGCTCCTCCTCCCCGGCGATCGCGCGGGCGCCGCGGCCGATCGCGAAGCTGAGGAAGATCAGCGGCCCGAGCGTCGAGAACAGCTGGCCCTGGAGGTAGCCCGCGGGCGTGCCGAGGTCGGCGATCCCGACCGCCGACTGGACCGACGGCGGCAGCTCGGAGAACGACTGCGTCAGCGCGTCGTTGCCGTCGATCGACGGCCAGAAGGCGAGCACGACGGCGACGAGCGCGAGCGTGGCGAGGCTCCAGCCGAGCAGCGCGGCGCGCTCGGAGCGGAGCGTGTGGAGCGCCAGCTCAGGCATCGGCGCTCCCCGCGTCGCGCGCGTCCGTGCGCGACGCGCCGCCGGCCGGTCGATCCTCGCCCGGCGGCCCGCCCTGCGCGCCCCTCGCGTCGTAGCGGTCGAGGAACAGCTCCTCCAGCTCCGGCTCCTGCGCGGTGAGGCTGACGACCTCGTGCCGCGCGATCGCCTTCACGACCGCGTCCATCCCGCCGTGGACGGTGAAGCGCGCGAGCGCGCCGCGCACGTCGACGTCGCTGACGCCCGGCAGGCCCGCGAAGCCGTCGGGCGGCACCGGCGCGGCGAAGGTGACGGCGACCTTGCGCGGCGCGCTGCGCTTCAGGTCCTCGATCCGCTCGACCGCGAGCAGCCTGCCGGCGCGGATCATCGCGACGCGGTCGGCGACGTGCTCCAGCTCGCTCAGCACGTGCGAGGAGAGCAGCACCGTCGCGCCCTCCGCGCTCGCCTCGGCCACCAGCTCGTGGAAGGTCCGCTGCAGCAGCGGGTCGAGGCCGCTGGTCGGCTCGTCGAGGATCAGCACCTCGGGTCTGTGCATGAACGCCTGGATGAGGCCGACCTTCTGCTTGTTGCCCTTCGACAGCTCGCGGATCGGGCGGTCGAGCGGCAGGCCGAAGCGGTCGGCGAGCGCGGCGACCCAGCTGCGCTCGACGCCGCCGCGCAGCCTCGCCAGGAAGGTCAGCAGCTCGCGGCCGCTCGACTCCTCGTACAGCGCCAGCTCGCCGGCCAGGTAGCCGAGCCGTCTGCGCACCTCGACGCCGCGTCTGCGCACGTCCATGCCGAGGATCTCGGCGCTGCCGCGGGTCGGGCGCAGGAGGTCGAGCAGCAGCCGGATCGTCGTCGACTTGCCGGCGCCGTTGGGGCCGATGTAGCCGAACACCTCGCCGCGCATCACCTCGAGGTCGAGGCCGTCGAGCGCGGTGACCTTCGGGTAGGCCTTCGTCAGGTCGCGCGTGCGGATCGCGGCGTCGGCGTCCATCTCGCCGTCGATCCTCTCCGATCCGGTGGACGGAGGAACGCGGACGCGCCGGACGCGTGCCGCGCGGGCGCCGCCGGACCGGCCGGCGGCGCTGGGAGGCTCCTAGATCTCGGCCTGGTATCTGCCGAAGACGTCGCGCATCGCGCCGCAGACCTCGCCCATCGAGCAGCGGTCCTTCAGCGCCTGGCGGATCAGCGGCAGCAGGTTGTCGCTGCCGGCGGCCGCGTCGCGCAGCTGCTGCAGGCGCTGCTGCGCCAGCTCCTGGTCGCGGTCGGCCTTGAACGCCTTCAGGCGCTCGACCTGCGCGCGCTCGGTCGCGGGGTCGACCTTCAGCAGCTCGGTCACCTCGAGGCCCTCGTCGGCGAAGCGGTTGACGCCGACGACGACGTCCTGCTCCTGCGCGTAGCGCTCCTGGTAGCCCCAGGCCGACTCCTCGATCTCGTTCTTGATGAACGCGATCGCGTTGACGGAGCCGCCGAGCTCGTCGACCTTGGCGATCAGCTCGGTCGCGCGCTGCTCGATCTCGGCCGTCAGCGCCTCGACGAAGTAGGAGCCGGCGAACGGGTCGACGGTGTCGGCCGCACCGGACTCGTAGCCGATGATCTGCTGCGTGCGCAGGGCGATCTTGGCGGCGCGCTCGGTCGGCAGCGCGAGCGCCTCGTCGAAGCCGTTGGTGTGCAGCGACTGGGTGCCGCCGCAGACGGCCGCGAAGCCCTGCAGCGCGACGCGCACGATGTTGTTCTCCGGCTGCTGCGCGGTCAGCGTCACGCCGCCGGTCTGCGTGTGGAAGCGCAGCTTCAGCGACTTCGGGTCTCTCGCGCCGAACCGCTCGCTCATGATCCGCGCCCACATCGTGCGTGCCGCGCGGAACTTCGCGACCTCCTGGAAGACGTTGTTGTGGCCGTTGAAGAAGAAGGCCAGGCGCGGCGCGAACTCGTCGACGGCGAGGCCGGCGTCGATCGCCGCCTGCACGTACGCGATGCCGCTGGAGAGCGTGAAGGCGACCTCCTGGACGGCCGAGCAGCCCTTCTCACGGAAGTGGTAGCCGGAGATCGAGACGGTGTTCCATCTCGGCACGTTCTGCTTGCAGTACGCGAACAGGTCGGTCGTCAGCCGCATCGACCCCTCGGGCGGGTAGATGAAGTTCCCGCGCGCGATGTACTCCTTGAGGATGTCGTTCTGGACCGTGCCGCGCAGCTTCTCCGGCGCGACGCCCTGCTCCTCGCCGACGAGCTGGTAGAGCAGCAGCAGCACGGCGGCCGGGGCGTTGATCGTCATCGACGTCGAGACTCTGTCGAGCGGGATGCCGTCGAAGGCGGTCCGCATGTCGTCGATCGTGTCGATCGCGACGCCGGTGCGGCCGACCTCGCCGAGGCAGCGCGGGTCGTCGGAGTCGAGGCCGAGCTGGGTCGGCAGGTCGAAGGCCATCGAGAGGCCGGTCGAGCCGTTCGCGAGGAGGTACTTGTAGCGCTCGTTCGACTCCTTCGCCGTGGCGAAGCCGGCGTACTGCCGCATCGTCCACAGCTGCGAGCGGTACATCTCCCGGTGCACGCCGCGCGTGTACGGGAAGTCGCCCGGCTCGCCGAGCTGGAGCGGACGCGGGAGGTCACCCTCGTCGTACAGCGCCTTGATCTCGATGCCGGAGTCGGTGAAGTGCCGCGGATCGTCCGGGCCGACGATCGGGGCGATGAAGCGGTGGTCCTCGGTCACGCTCATGCCACCGAGGGTACTTCGGGGTCGCCGCGAAGACCGCCGATCGGGCCATGCGCGTACGCTTGCCTGCATGGAGGTCACGATCCGACTGTTCGCGATGCTGCGCGAGCGCGCAGGGGCCGGCGAGCTGCGGCTCGAGCTGCCCGAGGGCGCGCGCGTGCGCGACGCGCTCGCGGCGCCGCAG
>JAEXXR010000645.1 GCA_023405705.1 Actinomycetes bacterium | reverse complement strand
CGGCCGCGGCGCGCGGTCCCGCGCCGGCCGCGCCGCTCGCCGGCGCTGAGGCGAGCGCGGCCTTCCTCGCCCGCGCGATCGGCTGGATCCTCGCCGCGGCCGGTGCGATCGGCCTGCTCGCGGCGTTCACGCTGACGGTCGAGAAGATCCGCCTGCTGGAGGATCCCGACTACATCCCGACCTGCTCGATCAACCCGATCCTCTCCTGCGGATCGGTGATGTCGACGCCGCAGGCGGAGGCGTTCGGGGTCCCGAACCCGCTGCTGGGGATCGCCGGCTTCGCCGCGCTGACCGCGCTCGCGGTCGCGCTGCTCGCCGGCGCGCGGTTCCCGCGCTGGCTGTGGCTGGCGATCCAGGCCGGCCTGACCTTCGCCGTCGTCTTCGTCCACTGGCTGATCTTCCAGAGCCTCTGGCGGATCGGCGCGCTGTGCCCGTACTGCATGGTCGTCTGGGCCGCCACGATCCCGGCCTTCCTCTACTGCACGCTGCACAATCTCGCGGCCGGGCGCCTGCCGGTCCCGCGCGCGGCGGCTCCGGCTCTCGCCGCGGCGCTCCGCTTCCACGGCGTGATCCTGACCGTCTGGATCGCCGCGATCGTGCTCTTGATCGGCGAGCGGTTCTGGTACTACTGGCGCACGCTGCTGTGAGCGCCGCCGTCGTGCGCCGGCTCGGCGGATCCGTCGACGGCCTCGGCGATCAGCACGGCCGAGCCGAACAGGAACGCGGCCGCGGCCGCGGCCCCGACCACCCGCGGCGGCAGCCCGCCGTGGACGCCGGTCCGATGCACCGCCGCGTGGCCTCTCCCGCGCCGGATCAGCCAGCGGTTGAGCGGGAACGCGAACGCACCGGCGACGGCGAGCGCGAACGACAGCGAGCCCCAGAACAGCAGCTCGCCGAGGCCCGCGTCCATCGCGCCGGGCACGATCACCATGATCGCGTTGTCGACCAGCTCCATCAGCGCGATGCTCGCCGTGTCCGAGGCGAAGGCGATCGGCGCCACGACGGCGATCGCCAGGCCTGCGCGCAGCAGCGGCAGGCTCGTCAGCGTGTACCCGAACAGGAACGCGAGCGCGACGGAGAGCGCGATCGTCGCGAGGTTCGAGAACCCGAGCGCGGTGCCGATCAGCATCCCGGCCACCTCGCCGATCGCGCAGCCGGTGAGGCAGTGCAGCGTCGCGGTCAGCGCCAGCGACGTCAGCTCCCGTCCGCCGCTCGGCAGCTCGTGGTGCTCGTGTCCGGCGTGCACGTCCATGGAGGGACGCCTACCCCGCCGGGCGCGGCGGCGACCGCCGCGCCCGGGGGAGCGCATGCCGGCTAGCGCGGCGTCGCGGTGACGATCACGTTGTCGCGGTAGTGGCCGTCGGCGAACGGCCCGCCGCAGGTGACGAGCACGAGCCGCGGTGAGCCCTCGCGGCTGAAGACGCTCGACGGCAGGCGGTCCTTGCGCACCCGCTGGACGCGCGTGACGCGGTAGCGGCGCGTCCTGCCGTCGGCGGTCCGCAGCTCGATCGCGTCGCCGCGGCGCGCTCGCGGGAGCGGGTAGAAGGCGCCCGCGCCGCGCCGTGCGCTGTCGACGTGGCCGGCGATCAGCGTCGCCCCGCTGCTGGCGCCGGGCCAGGAGCCGTCGGCCCACCAGCCCGCGCTGCGGATGTCGTCGGGCACGTGGAGGTTCGCGTGGTCGGCGTCGATCGACACCGGGCGCAGCGCCGCCTCGACCCCGAGCCGGTCCAGCCTGATCGAGGTCGGCCGGGCGCCGCGCGCGGGCGGCTTCGTCGCGTCGAGCTCGAGCGCTTGGCGCGGCTCGCCGCCGGTCGGGATCAGCGGCTGGACAAGCGACGTCTCCGCCTCCTCCGCGCAGGCGGTCTCGGTGCCGGCGTTGACCGGCGACCTCGCGATCCGCTCGCGGTAGGTGTAGAAGCCGCTCTTCTCGACGCGGACCTTCGGGGTGACGTAGGCGCCGTCGCCTCTCACCGTGACGGCGCCCTTCCAGAACGGCGCGCCCGAGCAGGTGATCGCGGCACGGGTGCGGAACGGCCCGTGCAGCTCGACCTCGACGCGAGCGGCCGTCCTGCCGAGACCGGAGACCTTCAGGCGGTCGAAGAGCTGCGCGCCCGGCCGCACGACCCGGCTGGAGACCTGCGTCACGACTCTCGGCGCGGCGCGCACGAGCGTCGTCTCGGACTCCTCGCCGCAGGCGGTCTCGACCCCGTCGAATGCCTCCGTGGCGAGGATCCGCTCGCGGTACGTGTACCAGCCGGCCTGTCTGATCGTGACCCTGTCGGTCACGTAGGTGCCGTCGCCCTCGACGGTCAGCGTGCCCTTCCACGCCGGGGTGCCCTCGCAGGTCATCGCCTCCCGCGACGGGTAGGGACCCCACAGCTCGGCCTCGACCGGCGCGCGCAGCCTGCCGAGGCCGCCGACGAAGACGGTGTCGGAGATCTCCGCGCCGACGGTCGCCTGCTGCTGGGAGACCTCGGTTCGGATGGTCGGCGCGCCGCGCACGATCGTCGTCTCGGCCTCCTCGCCGCAGGGATGGTCGGCGGCGCGCACGAAGCCGGCGGCGGCGATCGTCTCGCGGTACGTGTACCAGCCGGGCACCGTGACGGTCACCGGATCGGTGAGGAACTCGCCGTCGCCGGTCACCGGGTAGGAGCCCTGCCAGAACGGCGCGCCGTCGCAGGTGAGCGCGTCGCGCGCCGGGAACGGGCCGTAGAGCGCCGCGCCGACGACCGCCGGCTGGCCGTGCAGGCCGCTGACCCAGACGCGGTCGGTCAGCGTCGCGCCGGGCAGCGAGGACTGCTCGCTGATCTGCGTGCGGACCGCCGGCTGGACCTCGACGACGAACCGCTCGGACGGCTCGGCGCACGGCGTCGTGACGCCGGCCACCTGCGCGTCGCCCTCGACGGTGACCTGGTAGCCGTACCAGCCGGGCGCGGCGGGGGTGACCGGCGGCGCCTGCGAGTCGCCGGGGCCGGCGGTGTAGGAGACCTCGGCGGCCGGCTGGCCCTCGCAGCGGATCTCCTCGCCGCTGGCCGCGGGACCGTAGGCGCGCACGGTCACTCTGCCGCGCCAGCTCGCCGGCGGCCCGGTCAGCGTGACCCGGTCGCTGTTGGACTCGCCCAGCAGCTGCGAGGTCGGCGTGGCGGCCGTCGTGACCGCGACCCTCGCCTGCTCGACGCGCGTCGTCGCCTGCGCGCCGACTCTCGTCGAGGAGGCGACGACGAGGCGCTGCGCGTTGCGGACCGCGCCGCCTCTCGTCGGCACGTAGAGGTCGGGAGCGGGCGCGGCCAGCTCGGCCGTCTCGACCTTCAGCCGCACGCCGCCGCCGACGTCGGCGGCGGTGCCGGTGATCGTCGCCTCGCCTCTTCTGTTCGTGCGCACGACGCTCGGGAGGCCGTCGGCGCCGCTGGAGCCGGCCAGCCGCAGGCGCACGTCCGGCATCGCGACGCCCGCCGCGGAGCGGACCTTGGCGACCGCCTTGATCCTCCTGCCGGCCGTCGCCTTCGCCGGCGCGTCGAGCGTCACCTTGTACGGCCCCGCGTAGCGGCGCGCCTCGCGCGCGATGCGGTCGAACAGCGGTGCGACGCCGACCGCCGCCGGATCGACCTCGCCCGGTGCGCCGTCGCCCATCACGCTGTGGACGTAGAGCATCACGGCCGCCTGGGTGGCGTCGTCGCGTCTGGAGCCGTGGTTGAAGAGGACCCATGACATCTGCCGCAGCTCGGCGGCGGAGATCCGCTTGCCCTCGCGGCTGCGCAGGCCGGCGGTCGTCCGCTTCACGTAGCCGAAGCGCGCCGACGGGTACCAGAAGCGCAGGTCGATGCACCAGGCCGGCAGGGCGACGCCCGGGATCGCGTCGCGGTAGCTGCCGAACCAGCGGATGCCGTAGCTGTACGTGCGGTAGGAGCCGAGCCCGGTCGTCTCGCACGTGTTGCGACCCGTCCTCGAACAGGGGTCGTTCTGGTTCGGCGGCTCGGCCGCCGAGGCGGTCGCCGCGGCGAGCAGCGTGAGGAGGAGGGTGAGGGTGAGGGCGAGGGAGAACCGGCGCATGGTGGCGCGGCATGATGCCAAGCGCCGAGGGCGTGCGCTCAGTCGCCTCTGGCGAGGCGGCGCAGCCGGGCGCGTCGTCTCGGGTCCTCGGCCGAGACGCGGCGGACGAAGCCGGCCAGCGCGACGTCGCCGTAGGTGTCGACGAGCTGCTCGATCTCGGCCTGCGCGCGGGCGGCCATGTACCGCTCGCGCGTCACCGTCGCGCGATAGACGTCGGCGCTGCCGGCCCGCTGCCGCTCCAGCAGGCCCTTCTCGTGCAGGCGGCCGAGCACGGTCATCAGGGTCGTGTAGGCGCGCTGCTTCTCGTCGCGGGCGTTGATCGCCTCCAGCACCGTCCGCACGGTCGCGCCGGCCTCGCCGTGGCGCCAGACCTCCTCGAGCGCCTCCAGCTCCAGTCCCGCGACGCCCGTCGGCGCCCGCTTCGACGCGCTCATGCCGCCGCCTTCCGCTGCAGCGCGCTGACGCCGAGCGCGGCGGTCGACGCGAGCCCGCCCGCGGCGAGGAGCAGCAGGCAGACCTCCAGGCCGAGCAGGTCGACGGCGACCGCGGTGCCGGTCGCGCCCTCGACCGCGAGCACCTGCATCCCGGCGATCGCCGCCAGCGCGCCGACGGTCGCCAGCAG
>JAEXXR010000541.1 GCA_023405705.1 Actinomycetes bacterium | reverse complement strand
GCGTGCAGGCGCGCGTCGGCGTCGGCGCCGCCGAGCGTCACCCAGCGCACGAGCGCGTCGGCGTGCGCGTCGATCGCGTCCAGCTCGCCGGCGTCGAGGCGGGCCGTCTCGCGGTCGAGCGCGCGCGTCGCCTGCGCGACGCCGATCCGTTCGAGGATCGTCTCGCGGACGGTCGCCTCGTTCTCCTCGCCCTCGCTCGCGAGCTGGGGCAGGTAGCCGATCGTGCCGTGGCGCGTGACGGTGCCGCCGTCGGGCGCCTCGACCCCGGCGACGATCCGCAGCAGCGTCGACTTGCCGGCGCCGTTGGGGCCGACGAGCGCGATCCGGCTGCTGGCGTCGACGCGCAGGTCGACTCCGTCGAGGACGGTGCGCTCGCCGTGGCGGCGGACGATTCTTCGGGCGTCGAGCAACGCCGATGACATACGGGACTCCTTCGGTGCGCAGATCTCAGAGGTGCGCAGGCGCGGGGCCTGCGGGGGAACAGCCGCGGCGACCGGTCGTGGACCGGTGCTCGTTCGTGGCGGCTGTTATTGAGAGCAACGCATAAGGTCGGCTGAAAAGCCGGCGGAGACCGTAGCACGGCCCGCGCGGATGGCGCAAGCGCGCGGCCGCGGGTGTGGGCGCGCCCCCGATCACCGCGGATCCGGGGGCGTGCGGCGCCCCCAGATCCGCAGTGATGCGGCGTCAGGCCGGGACAGGCGCCGCGGCGAAGGCCGCGATCTCGTCGGCGACGCGGGCCGGCTGGTCGAGCGGGACGAAGGTGCGCGCGTCGTCGATCTCGACCAGCTTCGCGTCGGGGAAGACGGCCGCCAGTCTGCGCGCCAGCTCGACGGTGAAGAAGCGGTCTCTGTGCGCCCAGCAGAGCAGCACCGGCCGCTCGAACCGCCGCAGCCGCGTCGCGACGTCGGACAGCTCGCGCGGGTCGACGCCGCGGGTGAAGCGGCGCACGTCGTCGCGGACGGCCGGGTCGCTCAGGTACGGCTCGACCCAGCGGCGCGTCTGCTCCGGGTCGAAGGGGCGCTCGGCGAGCAGGCCGAACGCGAGCGGGCTGTGGCGGATCGGCGTCAGCCGCGTGCCGAGCATCGCCGCGCGGAACAGCGCCGGGCGGCGGGCCGCCTTCAGGATCAGGTCGAACGGCTTCGGCGGGAAGACGTTGAAGGCGTCGCAGTTGGTCAGCACCAGCCGCCCGACGCGCTCGGGGGCGACGTCGACGACGAACTGGCAGATCGCGCCGCCGGAGTCGTTGCCGACGAGCGTCACGTCGTCGAGGCCCAGCTCCGCCATGAACGCGTCGATCAGCCGCGCGACGCCGCGCGGGGTGAGGTCGGCGGAGGGGCTCATCGCCGGCTGGTGGGCGCCGAGCGGCCAGGTCGGCTGGAAGGTGCGGCAGCCGCGCGCGGCGAGCCGCTCGGCGACGCCGTCCCACAGCGAGCCGTCGCCGAGGAAGCCGTGGACGAAGACGACCGCCGGCCCGTCGGGCGGTCCCTGCTCGCGGTAGCGGATCGTCCCCTGGGCAAGCGTGATCTCGGACATGACAGGCTCCTGGTCGTTCGTTTCCACCGCTGCCCCCAATAACATACGTACAGTCTGTATGAGAGTCAACCGACGCACCCAGAGAGAACGGACCGACGCCACCCGCGCGGCGCTGATCGACGCCGGTCGCGAGCTGTTCGCGGCGCACGGCTACGGGCAGGTCTCGGCCGAGGCGCTCGTGCGCGCGGCCGGGCTGTCGCGCGGCGCGCTCTACCACCAGTTCGGCGGCAAGCGCGAGCTGTTCGAGGCCGTGCTGGAGGTCGTCGAGCAGGAGACGGTCGGCCGGATCGCGCAGCTGCTGGCCGGCGTCGCCGACGCGCGCGAGGCGCTGCTCGCCGGCGTCGACGCGTGGCTGGAGGCCTGCTCGGACCCGGAGGTCGAGCAGATCGTGCTGGTCGACGGACCGTCGGTGCTCGGCTGGGAGGCCTTCCGGGCGCTCAGCATGCGTCACGGGCTCGGCGTCGTCGAGGCGGTGCTCGGGGCGGCGGTCGAGGCCGGGATGCTGCCCTAGCAGCCGCTGCGCCCGCTCGCGGACGTGCTCGGCGGCGCCCTCGACGAGGCCGCGCTCTACGTCGCCCGCGCCGAGGACCAGGCCGCGGCGCGCGCGGAGATGAGCCGCGTGCTGCGGGATCTCGTCGGGGCGCTGCTGCGATGACCCGACGCGCCACCCCGCTGGAGAGCACGCGCGGCATCCTCGAGCCGGCGTCGGTCGCGAGCCGCTTCCGGCTCGCGCGCCACGCGGTCGCGCCCGACCTCGTGCACGCGGTCGAGCGCCACTGGACGGTCGCGTGGGACCTGCGCGGGCGGCCGCCGTTCGCGCAGGAGATCCTCAACCACCCGAACGTCAACCTCTCCTTCGAGCCGCACGGCGCGTCCGTCTGGGGCGTCGGCACGACCCGCACGCGCCATCCGCTGGAGGGCCGCGGCTGGGTGCTGGGGACGAGATTCCGGCCCGGCGGCTTCCGCGCGCTGATCGACCGCCCGGTGGCGCGGCTGACCGACCGCGTCGTCCCGCTCGCGGAGCTGTTCGGCGCCGCCGACGCCGACGCGCTCGACCGCGCCGTGCGCGCCTGCGACGAGGGCGACGACGGCGCCCGGATCGAGCTGGTCGAGGGGTTCCTGCGCGCGCGGCTCGGCGACCGTCCCGACCCGCGCGTCGCGGAGGTCGCGGCGATCGTGCGGCTGCTGCTCGACGATCCGTCGATCACGCGCGTCGACGAGCTGGCCCGCCGCTGCCACCTCTCCGCGCGCACGCTCCAACGGCTGTTCCACGACTACGTCGGCGTCAGCCCGAAGTGGGTCGTGCAGCGCCAGCGGCTGCACACCGCCGCCGAGCGGATCGCCGAGCAGCCCGACTGCGACCTCGGCCGGCTCGCCGTCGACCTCGGCTACTTCGACCAGGCGCACTTCATCAACGAGTTCAAGGCGGTCGTCGGCCGCCCGCCGGCCGAGTACGCCGCCGCCTGCCGCGCGCTGGCGGCGCTGGCGGCG
>JAEXXR010000470.1 GCA_023405705.1 Actinomycetes bacterium | reverse complement strand
CGCCCGCGCCGCTCGCCTCCGTAGTCCCCCGCAGAACCTCCGCGGTCCTCCGCAGCGCGTGCGCGGTCACGGGCGGATGGCGCGCGCGAGCGCCGTCCATAGGTTGGCGGCCATGACGGAACTCGAGCTCGCCCGACTGCAGTTCGGGATCACCACCCTCTTCCATTTCATCCTCGTGCCGATGTCGATCGGCCTGACCGCGTGGGTGGCCTACTGCCAGACGCGCTGGCATCGCAGCGGCGACGAGACGTGGCTGCGGATGACGAGATTCTGGGGCAGATTGATGCTGATCTCGCTCGCGGTCGGCGTCGTCACGGGCATCGTGCAGGAGTTCCAGTTCGGCATGAACTGGTCGCAGTACTCGCGCTACGTCGGCGACGTCTTCGGCGCGCCGCTGGCGATGGAGGGGCTCGCGGCCTTCTTCCTCGAGTCGACCTTCCTCGGCCTGTGGCTGTTCGGCTGGGGCCGCCTGTCGCCGCGCGTCCACCTCGCGACGATCTGGCTGCTGGCCTTCGGCACGCTGCTGAGCGCCTACTTCATCCTCGCCGCCAACTCGTGGATGCAGCACCCGGTCGGCTACGTCCTCAACGAGGCGACCGGCCGCGCCGAGATGACCTCGATCTGGGCGGTGCTGACCAACTCGACGCTGCTGTGGGCCTTCCCGCACACGATCCTGGGCGCCTTCACGACGGCCGGGGCGCTCGTGCTCGGCGTCAGCGCCTGGAAGCTGCTGCGCGGCCGCCGCTCCGGCGAGGCCGACCCGGTCTGGAGCCGCTCGGCGCGCAAGGCGCTGCCGATGACGCTCGTCGCCGTGCTGCTGACGATGGTCGCCGGCCACTTCCAGGGGATGCTGATGGAGGAGCAGCAGCCGATGAAGATGGCTGCCGCCGAGGCGCAGTTCGAGACCGAGTCGCCGGCCGCCTTCTCGCTGTTCGCCACCGGCGACCTGGAGCACAACCCCGGCCACACCAACGTCAACCTGCGCATCCCGCACGCGCTCTCGCTGTTCGCCACCGGGACGTGGAACGGCGAGGTGAAGGGGATCAACGACATCCAGCAGGAGGAGGAGGCGAAGTACGGCCCCGGCGACTACACGCCGATCGTCGCCGTCACCTACTGGACCTTCCGCCTGATGGTCGGCGCCGGGACGCTGATGATGCTCGTCGCCGGGATCGGCCTGCTGCTCGGCCGGCGCGGGAAGCTGGAGCACAGCCCGTGGTTCCTGCGGATCGCCGTCGGCGCGATCGTGCTGCCGCACGTCGCCAACCTGACCGGCTGGATCTTCACCGAGATGGGCCGCCAGC
The DNA here is from genome assembly GCA_023405705.1 of Actinomycetes bacterium. Next base: position 1,376 of record JAEXXR010000470.1, on the reverse strand, counting down.
CGTGGGTCGTCTACGGCCTGCTGAAGACCTCGGACGCCAACTCGCCGACGGTCGGCGCCGGCTCGCTGTGGATCACGCTGGTCGGCTACACGCTGATCTACAGCGTGCTCGGCACGATCGGCGGCTGGATCGCGCTGAAGGAGATCCGCCACGGCGCCCCGCCCGCGGCCCCCGCCGGCTCTTCGGGCTCCGGCTCGGATGCCGGCTCCGGCGGCGGCGGCGACGACGGCGCCGCGCCGGCCGCCCCCGTGCGCCCCGACCTCTCGCTCACGTACTGACCCTCCCCGGAGCCTGAACTGCCATGGACCCCACCACGCTCGAGACGATCTGGTTCCTGCTGATCTGCGTCCTCTGGATCGGCTACTTCGTGCTCGAAGGCTTCGACTTCGGCGTCGGCACGCTGCTGCGCGTGCTCGGCCGCGACCGCGCCGAGCGGCGCATGCTGATGCACTCGATCGGCCCCTTCTGGGACGGCAACGAGGTGTGGCTGCTCGTCGCGGGCGGCGCGACCTTCGCCGCCTTCCCCGGCTGGTACGCCTCGCTCTTCTCCGGCGCGTACCTGGCGCTGTTCGTGATCCTGATCGCGCTGATAGCGCGCGGCGTCGCGTTCGAGTTCTGGGGCAAGCACGACACGCCGCGCTGGCGCGCGACGTGGGAGTGGGCGCTGATCCTCGGCTCCGCCGTCCCGGCGCTGCTGTGGGGCGTCGCCTGGGCCAACATCGTGCGCGGCCTGCCGCTCAACGCCGACCACGACATGACCGGCGGCTTCTTCGACCTGCTGACCGCGTACACGCTGCTCGGCGGCGTCGTCTCGCTGCTGCTGTTCACGCTCCACGGCGCGATCTTCCTGACGCTGCGCACGAGCGGCGAGGTCGCCGAGCGGGCGGCGCGGATCGCCGCGCGGCTGGCGCCGGCCGCGGTCGTCGCGGTCGCCGGCTTCCTCGCCTGGACGGTCGCGCAGCAGGACGGCGTCGAGTGGTTCTCGGCCCTGCTGGCCGCGGCTGCGGTCGTCGCGGGTGCGACGGTGCCGTTCCTGCTGCGACAGGGACGTTCCGGCTGGGGCTTCGCCGTCTCCTGCGGGACGATCGCGTTCACCTTCTGCGCCCTGTTCGCCGACCTGTGGCCGAACGCGCTGCCGTCGACGACCTCCGCGGCCAACGACCTGACGCTCGCCGCCGCCGCCTCGACGCCGTACACGCTGAAGGTGATGACGGTCGTCGCCGTCCTGCTCGTGCCGGTCGTGCTCGCCTACCAGGGCTGGACCTACTGGGTCTTCCGCGCCCGCCTCGGCAAGGCCGACTTCGAGGAGGTCAAGAACCCGATCGACCTCGTCGCGAAGGTCACCGGCGGCACCCCCGGCGGCGGCGCGATCGTCC
>JAEXXR010000463.1 GCA_023405705.1 Actinomycetes bacterium | reverse complement strand
GGCGATGCGCGCCGGCTACCCGCGGCTGTTCGCGCCGCCGCTGCTGGGAGGCCGGCCGAATCCCGCCCATCTCGGCCGCGCGGCGTACCTGGCGAAGGCGCGGGCGCGCGCGGAGGCGACCGCCCGTCTCAACGGCGCCGAGGCGGTCGAGGTCTCGTTCCCCGACGGCGGCTCGTTCGCGCCGGTCCGCATCCGCGTGACGGTGCGCGACCCGGCGACGGTCGAGGTCGGCGGGAAGCGGCGCAGCGCGGCGGTCGACGCGAGCGCCGAGGCTGAGCTGTCAGCTGCGGCGTCGACCGCCGCGCTCGGCGCCGGGCCGGGCGACTACGCCGGTCCGCTTGCTTACCGGCAGGGGCGTCCGATGCGGCCGGACGTCGCCGCGGCCTTCGCCCGGATGGCCGCGGCGGCGGCCGGCGACGGCGTCCAGCTGATCGTCAACAGCGGTTTCCGCAGCAGCGCCGAGCAGGCCCGTCTCTTCGCCGCCAACCCCGATCCGAGATGGGTCGCACCGCCCGGCAGATCGCTCCACCGGCTCGGCACGGAGCTCGATCTCGGCCCGCCGAGCGCCTACGCCTGGCTTGCAGCCAACGCGCCGCGGTTCCATTTCGTGAAGCGGTACGCGTGGGAGCCGTGGCATTTCGGCTTCACGCTCAACGCCGGCACGACCTCGGTGGGATTCGGGGGCGGAGGCGGCGGCGACGGGCGGGCGACGATGCCGTCGTTCGTGCCGGCGCAGTACGCGCCCGCGATCGCGAGAGCGGCGCAGCGCTGGAACGTCTCCGCTGCGCTGCTGGCGGCGCAGCTGTACGCCGAGAGCGGCTTCAACCCGTTCGCCGTCTCCCCGGCGGGAGCGCAGGGGATCGCGCAGTTCATGCCGGGCACGGCGCAGATGTACGGCCTCGCCGATCCCTTCGACGCGTCGCAGGCGATCGACGCGCAGGGCCGGATGATGCGCGACCTGCTGCGCCAGTTCGGCACCGTCCCGCTCGCGCTCGCCGCCTACAACGCGGGCCCTGGCGCGGTCTCCGGCTGCGGCTGCATCCCGCCTTACCCGGAGACGCAGGCGTACGTCGCGCGGATCCTCGGCCTGCTGCGCGGCGCCGGCGACACGGCAGGGCTCGCGACCGCGTTGGAGGTGCGGCTCGTGAGATAGCCGCCCGGCGGCGCCCCTCCCGCCCGCCAGCCGCCGTCGCGTGCCGCGCCGCCCGCGATCGCCGCCCCCGCCGGCTCACCTATCCTCGACGGCAGTCATGGCCGCCGGCAGCAACGGAAACGGATGGGACGAGCCGCTCGCGCGGGAGAGCGCGGCCGACCGCGCCAGAGAGCGGGAGACGCGGCTGCGCGAGCAGCGGCTGGCGCTGCCCGACCAGCCGGGCGTCTATCTCTTCCGCAACGCCAAGGGCACCGTCATCTACGTCGGCAAGGCGAAGTCGATCAAGAAGCGGGTCGCGTCGCACTTCTCCAACCCGAGCACGCAGGCCGGCCGCGACCTGCTGCCGATGATCGACCGGATCGACTCGCTCGTCGTCGCGACCGAGTCGGAGGCGCTGCTCGCCGAGCAGAACTTCATCAAGCAGTACAAGCCGCGCTTCAACATCCGGCTGCGCGACGACAAGTCGTATCCGTACATCGGGATCTCGCTCGACGAGGACTATCCGCGCGTCTACTTCACGCGTGAGCGCCACCGCAGAGCGCGCGCCTATTTCGGGCCCTACTCGAACGCGAAGCGGGTGCGCGAGACGCTCGACCTGCTCGGCAAGATCTTCATGTTCCGCACCTGCGACGGCCCGACGCCCGGCCGGCGCAGCGGCTCGCCGTGCCTCGACTACTACATCAAGCGCTGCGAGGCTCCCTGCGTCGGCTACGTCACGAGAGAGCAGTACCGCGTCGCGATCGACGGCGTGATCGACTTCCTCTCGGGCCGCTACAACGCGATCGGCTCGGCGATCGAGGCGAACATGCGCGAGGCCGCGGCCGAGCAGCGGTTCGAGGACGCCGCGCGTGAGCGCAACCGCCTCAGAGCGATCCGCTCGCTGCTTGAGCGCCAGCGGGTCACCAACGCCTCGGTCGGCACGCTCGACGCGATCGCGATCGCCGTCGAGGGCCAGGACGCCAACGCGCAGGTCTTCCAGGTGCGCGACGGCGTCCTCTCCGACCGCCAGGGCTTCTACCTCGAGAACGAGGCGCAGGACGACGTCGCCGCGGTCGCCGAGGCGTTCGTGCTCCAGTACTACGGCAGCTCGCTGATGATCCCGCCGCTGCTGGTCGTGCAGAGAGAGGTCGGCGAGATCGCGCCGGCGATCGCGGCGGCGCTCGCCGAGCGGCGCGGCGGTCCGGTCGAGCTGCGCGCCGCCGAGCGCGGCGACAAGAAGCGGATACTCGAGCTCGCCGAGCGCAACGCGAGACTGGCGCTCGACCAGGAGAGACTGCGCTCCGAGCGCAGACGCCAGCAGCGCGTCGAATCGCTCGAAGGGCTGCAGAAGGTGCTCGGGCTCGACGCGATCCCGCTGCGGATCGAGTGCTTCGACATCTCGCACGTCGGCGGCACCCACACGGTCGCCTCGATGGTCGTCTTCGAGGCCGGCGCGCCGAAGAAGTCCGACTACCGCAGATTCACGCTGCGCGAAGGGACCGAGGGCGTCCCCGACGACTTCGCCTCGATGGAGGAGGTGCTGACGCGGCGGATCGGCCAGTACGAGCGCCAGCACGACCGCTCGCCGCACGACGAGGGCTTCGACCGCAGCTTCGCGTCGCTGCCCAACGTGCTCGTGATCGACGGCGGCAAGGGGCAGCTGTCGGCCGGCATGCGGGCGCTGGAGGGCTTCCACCGCCGCGGCGTCGCGATCGTCTCGCTGGCGAAGAGAATCGAGGAGGTCTTCCTGCCGGGGAGATCGACGCCGATCGTGCTGCCGCACGACACGCCGGAGCTGCAGCTGCTGCAGCGGATCCGCGACGAGGCCCACCGCTTCGCGATCACCCACCACCGGATGCGCCGCGACAGAGCGATGACGGTCTCCGTGCTCGACACGCTGCCGGGGGTCGGACCGGCGCGCAAGCGGGCGCTGCTGAAGCACTTCGGCTCGCCGGAGGCGTTCCTGGCGGCGTCGCGAGAGGAGCTGGAGGCCGTCCCCGGCCTGCCCGGCAAGGTCGCGCGCGACCTCTACCTGCAGATCAACAAGACGGGGCACTGACGCGGCCAGCCCCGTGACGCGGACGCGGGGCGGCGCACGAGGGGAGCGGGCCGTGGCGGAGGCGGGCGCGGCAAGCGAGGCGGAGCGCGACGCACCGCCGGGCAAAGCGACTGCCGGGCCTGGCTGCACCGGACGTTCACACGCGCGAGTGCGCCACTCGTCACAATGGACGCCATGAGCGCATCCCGGCCGCAGAGGCTCGGGGACCGTCTCCGGCGCGGAGGGCGCAGATTGTCAGCCGCACCCGAGCAGGAGATCCGCAGCCCCGCCCTGCAAGACCTCGTGGTCATCACCGGCTTCTCCGGAGCCGGCAAGTCGACTGCGATGGCGGCCTTCGAGGACGAGGGCTACTTCTGCGTCGACAACCTGCCGCCGGAGATGATCAGGTCGCTCGCCGACCTGTTCATGCACGAGGGCTCGAAGGTCGAGCGCGCCGCGGTCGTCTCCGACGCACGCGGCGGCAGCTACTTCGCCGGTCTCGTCGCCGTGCTCGGCGAGCTGGAGCGGGCCGGCGTCTCCTACAGGCTGCTGTTCCTGGAGGCCGACGAGCAGACGCTGCTGACCCGCTACCAGGAGACGCGCCGCCGCCATCCGCTGGCGCCGGCCGGCAGCGTCGCCGACGGCATCGCGAAGGAACGCGAGCTGCTGGAGCCGGTCAAGGAGCGGGCCGACGTCGTGATCGAGACGACCGGGCTCAACGCCGCGATGCTGCGGCGCAAGCTCGCCGACGCGATGCTGCCGACGCGCACGCCGGGCCGGCTGGCGGTGACGATCCAGAGCTTCGGCTTCAAGCACGGGCCGGCGCGCGACGCCGACCTGATGTTCGACGTCCGCTTCCTGCCCAACCCGCACTACGAGCCGGACCTGCGGCCGCTGACCGGGCAGAACCCCGACGTCGCCGCGTACGTCAACCGCGACGGCGCGCTCGACACCTTCTACGACCACCTCTTCCCGCTGCTCGACTATCTGCTGCCGCAGTACGTCGCGGAGGGCAAGTCGCACCTGACGGTCGCGATCGGCTGCACCGGCGGGCGCCACCGCTCGGTCGCGATCTCCGAGCAGCTGGCGAAGCGGTACCGCGAGGACGGCGACTACCTCGTCGAGCTGACGCACCGCGACGTCGAGCGGCCGACGCGCTAGCGGCGGCGTGGCGCGGCTCGCCTGCGCGGCGTGCGCGGGGCGGCGGCGTGCGCGGGCGGCGGG
>JAEXXR010000417.1 GCA_023405705.1 Actinomycetes bacterium | reverse complement strand
GGCGTGCCCGCGTCGCCCACCGCCGGCGCGCCCCCGTCGCCCGCGCCCGGCGCGCCCGCCTCGCGCAGCGTCGCCCCGCCGCCGACCAGCTCCGCCGGCAGCACGTTCGCGTTGGCGAAGAAGCGCGCGACGAAGGTGCTGTTGGGCTGGTAGTAGAGCCGCTGCGGCGTGTCCAGGGCGGCGATCCGGCCTCTGTCCATGATCGCGATCCGGTCCGACAGCGCCAGCGCCTCCTGCTGGTCGTGGGTGACGTAGACGATCGTCGGCTTCAGCTCGCGGTGGACGCGGCGGATCTCCTCCTCCATCTCCAGCCGCAGCGAGCGGTCCAGCGCGCCGAGCGGCTCGTCCATCAGCAGCAGCTTCGGCCCGAACGCGAGCGCACGCGCGAAGGCGACGCGCTGCTGCTGGCCGCCGGAGAGCTCGCGCGGGTAGCGGCCCTCCTTGCCCTCCAGCCGCACGGCGCGCAGCATCTCCCCCACGCGCTCGCGCCGTCTCTGCGCCGACCACCGCCGCAGCCTCAGCCCGTACTCGACGTTCTGCGCGACGGTCATGTGCGGGAAGAGCGCGTACTGCTGGAAGACCATCCCGATGTCGCGCTCTGCCGGCGACAGCGCCGAGACGTCGCGGCCGTGCAGCACGACGGCGCCGCCGCTGGGCCCCTCGAAGCCGACGATGATCCGCAGCAGCGTCGTCTTGCCCGAGCCGCTGGGACCGAGCAGCGTGAGGAACTCGCCGTCGCGCACGTCGACGTCGATGCCGCCGAGCACCTCGACCTCGCCGAAGCGCTTCGTCACGCCCTGCAGGCGCAGCGAGAGCGTGTCGCTCATCTGGGGTCCTTCTTTCTGAGGAGGGTCGGGAGGGACATCAGCAGGCCGGTCGCGACCATCAGCAGCGTCGCGATCGCGGTGATCGCCGGGTCGACGCCGTAGCGGACGGAGTCGAAGATCGCCTTCGGCATCGTCACGAGGTCGGGGCCGCCGAGGAAGTTGATGAAGACGGCCTCGTCGAAGGCGGTCACGAACGCCAGCACCGCAGAGCCGAAGATCGCCGGGACCATCAGCCGCAGCGTGATCCCGAGCCAGGCGCGCAGCCGGCTGGCGCCGAGCGTGATCGCGACCAGCTCCAGCTCGACCGGGACGCGCGTCAGCGCCGCGGTCCCCATCACGAGCACGAACGGCAGGCCGAGGATCGCGTTTGCGATCACCAGCCCCCAGAACGAGCCGAGCAGCTCGAACTGGGCGAAGACGCCGTACATCGCGACCGCGTAGGCGGAGATCGGCACGATCATGCCGGCGATGCCGCCGATCTGGAGCGCGAAGCGGCCCGGCAGCTTGGAGCGCACGATCGCCAGGCAGGCCGGGACGCCGATCAGCAGCGCCAGCAGCGCGCTCGGCGCGGCGATCTTGACCGACAGCCAGATCGCCGGCAGCCAGATGTCGGAGGAGAACAGCTCGGAGTACTGGCGCGTCCCCCAGCTTCTGGGCGGGAAGGCGAGCACGTCGTCGCCGGAGAACGACAGCACGACGATCACGACGGCCGGCGCGAGCAGGAAGGCGACGCTGAGCGCGACGCCGAGCCGCCCGAGCAGCCGCAGCGCGCGGTCGGCGAAGCGGCGGCCGGCCGTCACCGGCGGGGTGGACTGGTCGAGCGCGCTCATGCGATCGCCCGCAGCAGTCGTTCGCGCCCGACCGCCTTGAAGGTCGCGCCGAGCACGATCAGCGCGCAGATCAGCAGCAGCACCGAGGCGGTCGCCGCCTCGACGGGGTCGTTGTACGTGAAGATGTCGTCCTGGATCAACGTCGCCATGAAGGGGGTCTGGGCGCCGCCGAGCAGCACCGGGGTGACGTAGAAGCCGATCGAGATCGCGAACACGAGCGCGGCGCTCGCGACGACGCCCGGCAGCGCGAGCGGCAGCACCGTCGTGCGGATCGCGCGGGTGCGGGTCGCGCCGAGGCTCTGCGCCGCCGCCGGCAGCCCGAGGTCGACGCTCGACAGCACCGCGTAGATGCCGAAGAAGGCGTACGGGATCATCGCGTAGGCGATGCCGACGATCACCGCGCCGGGGGTGTAGAGCAGCTGCAGCGGTCTGTCGGCGAGACCGATGCCGGTCAGCACTCTGTTGATCACGCCGTTGTTGGCGAGCAGCACGGTGAAGGCGTAGTTCTTCACCACGACGCCCATCCAGAACGGGAGCATCACGCCCGCCCAGATGAGCACCTTCACCGTGCGCGACGTCGACGTGCGCACCGTCCACGCCAGCCCCCAGCCGATCGCGACGGCGACGACCGTCACGCCTGCGGCGTACAGCAGCGTGGTGACGAGCGCCCGCTTCACGAGCGTGCCCGAGAAGGCGTCGGCGTAGTTCTGCAGCCCGCCGTCGGCGAGCGAGTCGCCGACGAGCTTGAACAGCGGGTACAGGACGAAGGCGGCGACCGCGAGCGCGAGCGGCGCCAGCAGCAGCAGCGCGGTGGAGTGCGACGGCGTCGCACTCCACGCGCGCTGGGAGGAGGCGGGACGGTTCATCAGGTCATCCCTGCAGGAACGACTTCCACTCGCCGTTGACCTCGTCGGCGTTGTCGACCATCCAGCGGAAGTTCATCCGCGCGAGCTTCTCCGAGTTGTCGGGGTTGTCGGCGAGGCCGGCGGCGACCTCCGGCGGCATCAGCTCGAACGCTCTCGGGTTCGGCACCGAGTACTGCATCGCCTCGGCCCATCTCGCCTGCGCCTCCGGGTTCTCGGCGACCCAGCGCATGAACTCCTGCGCCGCCTCGGCGTGCTCGGAGCCTCTGACGACGGCCCAGTAGCCCGGCTCGTAGACGCCGCCGTCCCAGGCGACCTCGAGGTTCATCCCCTCTTCTCTCAGCGCCAGCGCGCGACCGCTGTAAAGCATCCCGATCGCGGCCTCGCCGGTGCGCATCACCTGCTCCATCTGGTCACCGGACTGCCAGAAGACCTTCACCGACGGCTTGATCTGCTCCAGGGTGCCGAGCGCGGCCGGCAGGTCGATCGGCTCTCCGGCCGTGTCGTCGAGCGGCGTCCCCTCGGCCAGCTCGGCGAGCGTCAGGTTGACGAGCGGGCAGGTCGCGCACATCGTGCGGTCGCCGGGGAATCTCTCCGTGTCGAAGAACTCGGTCGTGTTCGTCGGGCAGCTGTCGACCTTGTCGGCGTTGCACGCTATGACGTAGCCGAGGTTGGCGAAGGTGAAGCCGAACGGCTCGACGGCGCCTCTGCTCAGCGTCTGCTCGAACTGTCTGTGCAGGTCGGCCGGGAGCGGCTCGAGCAGTCTCTTCTTCTCCAGCAGGAAGGCGTCCTGGCCGACGACCGAGTCGAGCAGGTCCCACTGGACCTTGCCGGCTCTCTGCTGCGCCTCCAGCTGCGCGACCTGCGTGCCGGGGACGTCGACGATCTTGACCTCGATGCCGGTCTCCTCGGTGAACGGCTCGGTCAGGAACTCGCGGGTGCTTCTGGTGAACTTGCCGCCCCAGCTGGCGACGACGATCGGGCCCTTGTCGGCGCTCGACGAGCCGGACGCGGCGGTCGAGCCGCCGCCGCCGTCGTCGTCGGAGCTGCCGCAGGCGGCCAGCGTCACCGCCGCCACGAGGGCGGCGAGCACGAGCGCGACGAGGCGCCCGCGGGTACGGAGGTTGGTGCTCACAGTGCTCTCTCTCCTGTGTCGGGATTGCGTGATGCGCCGCGCCCCTTCGCGGGCAGGGTCAGCCAGGCGAGCCCGGCGGCGCGGCGGGCGAGCGGACCGGGCCGGCCGCCGCGCTCCTCCAGCGCCTCGTTGCGGGCGATCAGCGTGCGGATCGCCTCCGCCCCGACTTTGCGGAACGGCTCCGGCGGCATCTGGCGGTCGTCGGGGACGGTCGTCATCGCGCAGCGCGCCCAGGCGTCGTCGCGGCCGAGCGCGAGCGACGCCAGCACCCGTCCGCCGACGACCGCCGGGATCACGCCGTCGCCGGAGTAGCCGGCGCCGACGAGCACCCGCTCGCTGCCGGGCAGCGGCGCGAAGAACGGCAGGTGGCGCCACGAGCGGTCGACCGCCCCGCCCCACGCCGCCTCGATCCGCACGTCGGCGAGCGCCGGGAAGAAGCGGCGGAAGTCGGCCGCGACCGTCCGCGCCAGCCGCGCGTCCCAGACG
>JAEXXR010000411.1 GCA_023405705.1 Actinomycetes bacterium | reverse complement strand
GTGCGGGCCGCCGCGACGCGCCTACGCTGCCGGCGGGCCGCCGTTGGAGGCGGCGTCGATCAGCCTTCTCAGCCGTCTGCGCGGCGCTCTCAGGCCGAGGCGGCCGAGCAGCTCGTCGCCGACGTGGAGGTAGTCGAGCCCGAGGTCGGGCCGGTAGTCGATGATCGACTGCGCGCGCTCGGCCGACTCGGCGTAGGCGATCGAGGAGCGGATCGTCTGTCTGACGAGCTTGTCGCCGAAGTGCTCCTCGAGCGAGTCGTACGCCTCGCGCGAGTGGCGCGTGCGCATGTCGGCGATGTTCAACACGACGCCGAGCCACGTCAGCTCCGGGTTGAGGTTGTCGCGCGCCAGCTCGATCACCTCGAGCGCCTGCTCGACGCCCTGCATCGCGAAGTACTGCGCCTCGGCCGACAGCAGCGCGAAGTCGGCGGCGACGAGCGCGTTGACGGTCAGCAGGCCGAGCGCGGGCGGGCAGTCGATCAGCACGACGTCGTAGCCGCCGGTGACGTCTCTCAGCGCCCGTCTGAGCGTCAGCTCGCGGCCGAGCTTGCCGCCGAGCGTCAGCTCCGCCTCGGCGAGGCCGAGGTTGGCGGGGAGGACGTCGTCGTGGATCGCGTCGGCGGCCGCGGCGCGGCCGGTCAGCACGTCGCCGACGGTCGGCGTCGCCTCGGGGTCGACGTCGAGGTAATCGGAGAGGTTGCCCTGCGGGTCGAGGTCGACGGCGAGCGTCGACAGGCCGATCCGCCGGAAGACGTCCGTGAGCGTGCGCACCGTCGTCGTCTTGCCGGTGCCGCCCTTCTGTGAGAGGACCGCGATCGTGACCGCCATCGAGCCGCGCACTATAGACACGCGGGACGGCGGCGCAAGCCGGTCGCCGCCGAGCGCGTAGTCCGCATGCGGACCCGGCGAGCGGCGGCGGCCCGGGGGCTCAGCTGGTCAGCGCCTTCGCCTGCGGGTCCGGCAGCGCCTCGAACTCGCGCGTGCCGCTGACGGCCGGCACGTCGACGAAGTGCAGCCGGTGCCTGCCGACGATCAGCTCGTCGCCGTCGCGCAGCACGCTCCACTCGACGCGCTCGTCGTTGACGAAGACGCCGTTGAGGCTGCGGTCGTCGAGCACGCGGACGCCGTCGGCCTGGCGCACCACGAGCGCGTGGCGGCGCGAGACGGTCGGGTCGTCGAAGCGGACGTCGGCCGCGAGGCTGCGTCCGATCCTGGTCCACTCGCGCGTCAGCTCGTGGACGATCGGCTCGTCGCCCTCGGTGAAGACGAGGTACTGGCCGGCGGCCTCGATCGAGGCGCGCACGCCCGCCAGCCACGCGTCGTCGGCGCCGCTGTGCGGCAGCGCCTCGGGCTGGGCGTGGTGGCCGGTGAAGAGCGAGGCACGGGCGAACTCCTCGCCGCCGCAGCCGGGGCAGGGCGGCAGCGCGTCGCCCGCTGCGAGGGACATGACGTAGTCACAGCCGACGCAGCGGAAGGTGCCGGTGCCGGCAAGGGTTCCCGACGTGTGTGACTGCATGTCCTTCGACCTCCGGTATGCCCGGTGAAACCGGTGGCTCGTGCCAGATGCCACGAGCGAAGTTGTGATGCGCAGGCCGTCATGTGGGGGAACGGCCGCGCTCCTCTCCTACCCGCGAGGCGGGGTGCAAAACACTAGCTCCCACACCGAGTTCCAGTGCGTCAGCATTGCGACATTGCACGACTTCTGTCAAGGAAGGAGCGGGCCGGGGGTGGCGCGAAAGGGTTCGCATGCTCCGTTCGACGCAGTCTCCCGATCTCGAGCGACAGCTGCTGCGGCGCAGCGTCATGGCGCTCTCCGCCGGCCGCGACCGCTGCGACGGCTGCCATCGCACGCCGCTGATCGGCGAGCGCGTCCACGTCTACGACGGCGGCCGCACGCTCTGCGAGCTGTGCCGCCGCGAGCGGCGCGAGCAGCCCGTCTCCTCGCAGGTCGTCCACGGCGGTGAGCACGGCAACACCGTGCGGATCACCGACCAGCGACCGCTGCGCCGCCGCCGGGTCGCCTGAGCGGGGGCCGGGGGCAGGCCGTCTCGGCCCCGCCTCCATTAGACTCGGCCCCGCTATGGAGCCCGTGATCGCCACCGCCTTCATCGCCCGTCCGCGCGAGGAGATCGTCGAGTACCTCAGCGACGTGGCGAACCACCCGGAGTTCAAGGACCACTTCCTGACCGACTGGCACCTCACCCGTGAGGACAGCGAGGGGCCGGGCGCGGGAGTGCGCTTCCGCGAGGACCAGCGGATGAACCGCTTCGGCTGGGGTGACTACACCCTCGTCGAGGTGACGCCGTTCCGCGTCGTCGAACGCGGCCGCACCGGCAAGTTCAACCGCAACCGCACGATGGGGACGTGGACCCTGTCGGACGCGCCGGGCGACATGACGAAGGTCGAGTACCGCTACGAGGCCGAGCGCAACATGCCCAGCGACCGCCTGCGCGAGAACCGCGGCTGGTGGAAGCGCAAGACGGCGAAGTCGCTGCGCCGGCTGCAGTCGATCCTGGAGGAGAACCGGGACCGCGGCAGCCGAGTGACGGTCGCCGGGCGCTAGAAAGGTAGACTCCGCGCCGCTCATGAAGAGACTTCTCCGAACCCCACCGCTGGTCGGCGCGCTGCTCGCGGCGCTGACGCTCTCTGCCTGCGGCAGCGACCACGGGCCGATCACCAGAGGTGAGCTCGAGTCCGTGAACGTCCAGGCGGGCAATCTGATCTACCAGGTGCAGATCTCCCGGGCGCTCAACCCGGCGGCCGTCGACGACAGCGAGTACCTCGAGGGCGTCGTCCCGGCCGAGGCGACGCTGAGAACCGACGAGCAGTGGTTCGGCGTCTGGGTCCGTGTCCAGAACACGACCGACACGCCGCACAGAGCGACCGCCGAGTTCCACATCCGCGACGCGATGGACAACGAGTACGAGCCGATCGAGATCGACGACTCGAACCCGTTCAAGTACGTCCCGCGCGTGATCGAGCAGGCCTCCGGCAACGGCCAGCCGCTGCTGCCGAACCCGGACAGCGCCTCCGGCTCCGGCCCGATCCAGGGCTCGATGCTGCTGTTCAAGGTCCCGTACTCGATGTACCAGAGCTCGCCGGTCGAGCTGGAGATCGTCCCGACCGAGGGCGGCGAGGCCTCCACGGTCACGCTCGACCTCTAGCGGCTCCGCCGCACGAGCAGTCTTTCGAGGGACCGGCGCGAGCCGGTCCCTCTTGCGTTTCAGCGCGGCGCGGTCTCCTGGAGGCTCGTGACGAGCACCTCGCGGGCCGGCGGGGCGGCGATCTCGCCGCCGGCACCGGCCTCGGTGAAGAGGACGCCGACGGCGACGCGCGGTCTTCTGTCGGGCGCGTAGGCGACGAACCAGGCGTCGGTGTCGGGGATGTCGTCCTGCAGGTGCTCGGGGTCGTCGCCGTCGCCGGTCGAGACGGTCGTGCGCAGCTCGGCGGTGCCGGTCTTGCCGGCGACGACGACGCCGTCGATCGCCGCGGCGCCGCCGGTGCCGTCTCTCACGACCTCCTGCATCATGCGCGCGACCTGGCGCGCGACCTGCGGCGTCGTGACTCTCACGAACTCCGGTCTCCTGCCCAGCTCCAGCGTCGGGACGGGGCGCATGCCGTCGTTGGCGATCGTCGCCGCGACGAGCGTCATCTGCAGCGTCGTCGCCTGCACCATCCCCTGGCCGATGGCGGAGGAGCCGACCGCCAGGTCGTCGCCGATCTGGTCGGCGGCGGGGATCGTGCTGACCGCGGCGCCGGGGATGCCGAGCGGCGCGTTGAAGCCGAACCGCTCGGTGATGTCGACCAGTCTCTCGGCGCCGAGTCTGGCGCCCAGCGGCGCGAAGACGGAGTTGCAGGAGTGGGCGAAGGAGGCGACGAGCGAGCCGCCGCAGTACTCGCCGTTGGCGTTCTGGATCGGAACGCCCGACAGCGACGCCTCGCTGACCACCGGGTACTGCGTGTCGGGCTTCGCGATCCCGGCCTCCAGCGCGCCGACGAGCGTGATGATCTTGAAGGTCGAGCCGGGCGGCTGCAGGCCGGAGAAGGCGACGCCGGCGAGCGCGAGGATCTCGCCGGTGCCGGGGTCGATCGCCGCGACGCCGCCGTAGCGGCCGCCGAGCTGCGCGACCGCGACCCGCTCGACCTCGGGGCTGATCGTCGTTCTGACCGGCGCGGCCGCTCTCGGCCGCGATCTCGCCAGCACGCGCGCGCCGGCCAGCAGGCGCCCGCCGGGGGTGCCGGCGAGCTGCGTCTGGAAGACGCGCTCCAGGCCGGAGGCGCCGACCTGCGCGTCGTCGGGGTAGCCGAGCGCGCGCATCGCCGGCTTCTGCTCGTCGGGGATCGGCTCCATGCCGCCGACGATCTGGCTCGCGACGTCGGGGATCTCGGAGGTGCGGTCGGGGCCCTCGGCGAGCACGGCGCCGTCGCGCGCCAGCAGCGTGCCGCGCTCGGGCAGCTCGGTCTCGCGAGTCAGCTGCTCGCCGGCCTGCAGCCCGGGGAAGACGAGCGCCGGGCGCCAGGCGACGCGCGCCTCCTCGCCCTCCTCGACCATCGGCACGTCGAGCACGCCGCGGACGGTGCCGAAGACGCGCGTCCGGACGGTCACCTCGACGGCGACGAGGTCTTTCTGCGCCTCGCGCGCTCTCCCGGCGGTGAGCGAACGGGAGGTCGCAGTCGTCGCGGCGTTGGCGTAGGCGGCCTGGAAGGCGGCCTCGGAGAACGCTCTCTTGGCGTCCTCGCCGAGCAGCCCGTACATCCCTCTGAAGTCTCTTCTCGCCCACAGCGCGACGAACTGCTCGGCGGTCTCGCGCTTGCCGCCGTCGCCGGAGCCGGTCAGCAGGACGATCGCCGCGACGACGATCGCGAGCAGGGCGACGGCCGGCACGAGCCGGCGCATGCGGCGGCGGCGCCGCTCCGCTGCTGCGGCGCTGATCCGGGACGGCTGAAGATGCCGTCCGCCCCCACTCCGGCTGCCTGCCTCCACGTGAGCCGGAGCGTAGATGATCGCCCGCAAAATGCGAAGGAGCGGCGGCGTCTTTGCGCAACTTGCCGGAAGACGGCGCGAAGGCGTGGCGGCGACCGAGCCGCCGCGCCCGTCATCCTTGCGGCAGGCCGTGACCACCATCGACTGGATCATCGTCGCGCTCGTGGCGCTCTTCGCGGTCGCCGGCTACCTGCGCGGCTTCATCGTCGGGGCGCTCGCGCTCGCCGGCTTCGCGGCGGGCGCGCTGCTGGGCGCGCGCGTCGGCCCGCTGATCCTGCCCGACGGCTCGCACTCCCCGTATGCGCCGCTGTTCGCGCTGGCCGGCGCGATGCTCGTCGGCGGCCTGCTCGCGAGCGGTCTGGAGACGCTCGGGATGAAGCTGCGGCGCACGTTGCGGCTGCCGGGCCTGGGCGTCCTCGACGGGCTGCTCGGCGCGGCGCTGACGGCGGCGCTGGCGCTCGGCCTCGTCTGGATCGCCGGCGCCGTCGTGGCGCAGACGCCCGGGATC
>JAEXXR010000390.1 GCA_023405705.1 Actinomycetes bacterium | reverse complement strand
GGCGACCGCCGCGACCGCGGTCGCCAGGTTTCGGCGCGACTGCATCCCTGCCAGTTTCGCCGCGCGCCCGGACGCTCCCCTGCGCGCGTGGCGATATTGCACGAGTTGGCGCCCGCGAGCCGTCTGCGCGCGGACGCCTTCGTGCGAGCGGCGCTGCCGCTAGCTCAGCTCGACTCTCTCGATCCCGGCCGGCTCGACCGGGCGGTCGCGCGCGTCGGTCTCGCTGTTCTCGATCGCGTCGACCGCGTCCATCCCGTCGACGACCTTGCCGAAGACGGTGTGTCTGCCGTCGAGCCAGCCGGCCTCCTCGATCGTCACGAGGAAGAACTGCGAGCCGTTCGTGTTCGGGCCGGCGTTGGCCATCGCGAGCGCGCCGCGGACGACCTTGTGGTCGTTGAACTCGTCCTCGAACGTGTAGCCGGGGCCGCCGGTGCCGGTGCCGAGCGGGCAGCCGCCCTGGATCATGAAGTCCTTGATCACGCGGTGGAAGCTGAGCCCGTCGTAGAAGCCGTCGGCGGCGAGTCTGCGGAAGTTCTCGACCGTCTTGGGCGCGTCGTCGTCGAAGAACTCGATCACGATCGCGCCGTGCGTGGTGTGCAGCGTGGCCTGGGACATGCGGCTCCTCCGGGGGATGGTGGCGTTGCGGTCCTTGGTGGGTCCTGCCGTCGACCCTAGCGGGCCGCGTCGGCGAGCAGCGCGTCGAGCCGGTCGAGCAGCGGCACCTGGGCGGGCAGCAGCTTCTCGCGCGCGGCGGCCGGGCCGAACCAGCCGGCGCGGTCGATCTCCGGGAAGGCCTGCCTGCGGCCGGAGCGCGGCGGCCACTCCAGCTCGAAGCTGTTGCTGACGATCGCCTCCGGATCGAGGTCGCCGGCGAGCGCCCAGGCGGCGACGACCTTGCCGCCCTTCTGTCTCACCTCGCCGAGCGGCTGCGGCTCGGCGGCCTCCGGCGGGGCGACGCCCAGCTCCTCGGCGAACTCGCGCAGCGCCGCCGCCAGCGGCTCCTCGTCGTCGCCGTGCTCGCCCTTCGGGATCGACCAGGCGCCGGCGTCCTTGCGCGCCCAGAACGGCCCGCCCGGATGGACGAGCAGCACCTCGGTCTCGCCGCCCTCCCCGCGGCGGTGGAGGACGATCCCTGCGCTCCGTCTCGGCATGCCTCGAGGCTACGCGATCGCCCCGTCGCGCTCCCGGCGACCGCACGACCGCGCCCCTCGGCGGCGCCGTCGCGGCCCGCAACTGCGCAGCCGCTCGCGCGCTTCGCGACAGCACCACGAATTCACTGTAAATTCCCACACTCATCCTCCCAATTAGCAATTCATCCAGCGAATGCTGGCTGGATGAAGTACCGTGAGATCCTCAAGCAGCCGAGACGGGACGGGTGGGTGGTCGTGACGATCCGGGGCAGCCACAGGCAGTTGAAGCATCCGACGAAGCCCGGGAAGGTGACGGTCGCCGGCCATCCCGGCGACGACGTGAGGCCGGCTGCGCTGAAGTCGATACGCCGGCAGGCCGGCTGGGAGGCGTGACGATGGGACGTGAGGCGTACGCGACGGTCGCGGGCTATTCCGTCGTGATCGAAGTCGGACCGCCGAACTGCTGCGGTTCCGTGCCCGACCTGCCCGGCTGCATAGCGACCGGCCGGACCGAGCGCGATGTGATCGCCCTGATGGAGACCGGCATCCCCTTCCACATCGAGGGGCTGCAGCAGGACGGCGACCCGGTGCCGCCGCCGGTGACGACCGTCGAGACGCTCGCCGCCCGGGAGCGGGCAGCGAGCGAGGCGGCGCGGCCGGCCTCCGCAGGCCGGGCCGTCCGGCGCGCCTAGGCGCGGACGGGCTCGAGGCGGAGGCGGTGGCCGTCGACGTCGGTGCCGTCGACCGACTCGACGACGCGGGCGGCGTCGGCGGCGGGGACGTCGAGGAAGGCGAAGCGGCTGAGCACGCGCACGTTGCGGACCTTCTCGCCGTCGATGCCGGCGGCGGCGGTGATCGCGTGGATCAGGTCCTTCGGCTCGATGCCGTCGGCGAGGCCGCCGGCGATCACGAGGCGGGTCCGCTCGACCGGGCCGCGGTCACCGTCGGAGCGACCGCGGTCGCCGTTGGTGGCGGCCGGCTGCTCGTCGTGCGGCTTGGTCTCGTGGCGCTTGGGCTTGACCTCGACCTTCAGCGTGCCGACTCTCGCGCCCTCGGTCCACGGCGCCATCGGCGTCGAGGTGTGGCGCTCGATCGCCTCGATGTCCCTCTTCTGCTTCGGCTCGTAGAAGGTGATCGCTCGGCCGGAGCGGCCGATGCGGCCCGTGCGGCCGATGCGGTGGACGTAGACGTCCGGCGAGGTCGGGACGTCGAAGTTGACGACGTGCGTGACCGAGGAGATGTCGAGGCCGCGGGCGGCGACGTCGGTGGCGACGAGGATCGGCACGCGGCCGCCCTTGAAGCCGAGCATGACGCCGTCGCGCGAGCCCTGGCTCATGTCGCCGTGGAGCGCCTTCACGTTCATGCCCTTGTCGCGCAGCGTGCGGTAGAGCTGGTCGCAGCGGATCTTCGTGCGCACGAAGACGATCGCCTGGTCGGGCCGCTCGGCCTGCAGCACTCTCACGAGCGCGTCGGCCTTCTCGCGCTGGGGCACCTCGAGCGAGAACTGCTCGACCGTGTCGACGGTCAGCGTCTTCGCTCTCACCTTCACGTGCGCGGGGTTGTAGAGGTACTTCTCGGAGAGCTTTCTGATCTCCGGCGGCATCGTCGCGCTGAAGAGCGCGGTCTGGCGGCTGCCCGGGGTCAGCGCCATGATCTTCTCGACGTCCTCGAGGAAGCCGAGGTCGAGCATCTCGTCGGCCTCGTCGAGGACGATGAAGCGGCAGCTCGTCAGCATCAGCGAGTGGCGCGAGATCAGGTCCTTCACGCGGCCGACGGTGCCGACGACGACGTGGCCGCCGTTGCGCAGCTGGGCCTGCTGGGAGCGGATCGGGGCGCCGCCGAAGACGGCGACGACGTCGACGCCCTTGCGCGCGCCGTAGGAGCGCAGCGCCTGCGTCACCTGGATGCAGAGCTCGCGGGTCGGCGTCAGGACGAGCGCCTGGACGTCTCTGTCGGACGGGTCGACGTACTCCATCAGCGGCAGGCCGAACGCCGCGGTCTTGCCCGAGCCGGTCTGCGCCTGCCCGATCATGTCCCGTCCCTCCAGCAGGGAGGGGATCGACTGCTCCTGGATGGGGCTGGGGTTCTCGTAGCCGACGTCGCGCAGCGCTTCGAGCACCGGCGCGGAAAGGCCGAGATCGGCGAAAGTAGTCACGTAGCTCATCAGATTAGACGTGTCGGGCAGGAGAGGCTGTGCGGTCGGACACGTAGGGGTCTCACGCGCGGGGGTCGAGCAGCAGCTTGCCGGTGGTCCGCCGCTGCGCCAGGTCGGTCTGCGCGCGGGCCGCGTCGGCGAGCGGGTAGGTCGCGCCGACGACGACCCGCAGCTCGCCGCGGGCGGTGCGCGCGAACAGGTCGTCCAATGCGTCGGCGACCATCTGCGGGCGCTCCAGGCAGTGGTTGAACCAGAAGCCGGCGACGGTCCGCGAGGTCTTCATCAGCTTCCCGGTGCGCAGCTCGTTCTGCTCGCGCGTCGCGATCCCGTAGGCGACGATCCGGCCGAACGGCGCGAGCGCGGCGAAGGAGGCGTCGAAGACGGCGCCGCCGGCCATGTCGAGGACGACGTCGACCGGCTCGCCGCCGTTGGCCTCCAGCAGCCGCTCGGTCAGCCCCTCGGCCGCGCCGTCGAGCGCGACGTCGGCGCCCAGCTCCAGCGCGAGCGCGCGCTTCTCCTCGCTGGAGGCGGTCGCGATCACGCGGCCGGCGCCGAGCAGCTTCGCGAGCTGGGTCGTGAGCAAGCCGGTCCCGCCGGCCGCCGAGTGCACGACGACCGTCTCCCCCGGCTGCAGGCGCGCCGCCGTCTTGTGCAGGTGCCAGGCGGTGAGGCCCTGGATCAGCAGCGCCAGCGCGGTCCCGTCGTCGACCCCGTCGGGGATCGGGAAGGTGCGGTCGGCGCGCGCGGTCGCGTACTCGGCGTAGCCGCCCGTCCCGCACAGCGCGATCACGCGCGCGCCGGTGTCGACGCGCGTGCCGGCGACCTCGACCCCCGGCACGAGCGGCAGCGAGGCCTTCGCGATGTACTGGTTGGCGCGCGTGTGCGTGTCGGCGAAGTTGAGCCCGGCGCGGCTGACCTCGATCAGCAGCTCGCCGTCTGCCGGGACCGGTCTCGGCAGCTCGACGAGGCGCAGCACCTCCGGCCCGCCGAACTCCTCCTGCTGGATCGCGCGCATGGCGCCGCAGGCTAGACGAGGCCCGATCGCAGGGCCGCCGATACCCTTCAGTGCCGCGGCACGTGCCGCCCACGGCCCTGCACCCGACCGAAAGCCCGCTCCTTCCCATGTCTCTCACCGTCGTCGGCTCGATCGCGTTCGACGCCGTCTCCACGCCCTTCGGCACCCGCGAGAAGATGCTCGGCGGCTCCGCGGTCCACTTCTCGCTCGCCTCGTCGTTCTTCACCGACGTGCGCGTCGTCGGCCCGGTCGGCGACGACTTCGGCGACGCCGAGTACGCGGTCCTGAGAAACCGCGGCGTGGTCTGCGACGACATCGAGCACGTCCCCGGCGGCGAGACCTTCTTCTGGCGCGGCCACTACGACTACGACCTCAACACGGCGCACACCGACGACACGCGCCTGAACGTCTTCGGCAGCTTCGCGCCGAAGCTGTCGGAGGCGTCGAGAGCGAGCGACGTGCTGTTCCTCGCCAACATCCAGCCCGACCTGCAGCGCGAGGTGCGCGAGCAGTCGGACGCGAGATTCGTCGCGCTCGACTCGATGAACCTGTGGATCGAGACGGCGCGCGACTCGCTGCTGAAGACGATCGAGGGCGTCGACTGCGTCCTGCTCAACGACGCCGAGATCCGTCAGCTGACGCGCAAGCCGAACCTCGTGCAGGCGGCGAAGGAGCTGCGCGCGCTCGGCCCCAGAGTGGTCGTCGCCAAGCAGGGCGAGTACGGCGCGGCGCTGCTGACCGACGAGGGCTTCTTCGGCCTCCCCGCCTACCCGCTGGAGACGGTCAACGACCCGACCGGCGCGGGCGACTCGTTCGCCGGCGGCTTCGTCGGCTACCTCGCCGCCCACCAGGGCGAGGACCTCTCCCATCAGACGCTCTGCCGCGCGATGGCGTACGGCACCGCGATCGCCTCCTACAACGTCGAGGAGTTCGGCACCGAGCGCGTCTCGCGCCTGACGCGCGAGGAGATCACCACGCGCGTCGGCGAGCTGCAGAAGATCACGCACTTCGTCGACGCCCCGGTCGCGCTGCGCGCGTAGACCGCTCCCGGACGCGCGAACGGGCCCCGCCGGGACCCGTTCGCACTCCGTCTCCGCCGAGCCCGCGCCGGTCGCGCGCGCCGGCTCGCCGGCTCAGGCCGGCTCATCCGCTCACGCCGGCTGCGGGATCTCCTTCAGCTGGGTGAGGCGGAAGTGGTTGCCGCTCGGGTCGCGGAAGGAGGAGTCGATGCCCCACGGCTGCTCCTCGGGCGCCTCGACGAACTCGAGGCCGCGGGCGGTCAGCGCCTCGTAGTCGGCGTGGACGTCGTCGGTCACGAGGAAGACGGTGCCGGCGAAGCCCTTCGCCATCAGCCTGCCGACGTCCGCGCGCGTCGCGTCGTCCATCACCGGCTCGCCGGGGATCGCCATCAGCACGATCGAGACGTCCTGGCCGGGCGGGCCGACGGCGAGCCAGCGGAAGCCGCCGAGCTCGGGCGGCGAGACGTCGGCGTGGACCTCCATCCCGAGCTTCTGCGTGTAGAACGCGAGCGCCTCGTCCTGATCGTGGACCCAGAGCTGCGCGCTGCCGATTCTGATCATCTCGGACCTCCTGTCTGCGTGGGTGACAGGAGGCCACGCTAGTCCTGCGTCGCGCGCCTGTCTTCTCGAAACGTGCGGTGTCTGGGACGGCCGTAGAGGCGGCGGTAGCAGCCGGGCACGCGCGCCATCTCGGCGGCCGGCGGATACGACGCGCGGTAGGCCGTCGGCGAGCGGCCGAAGGTGCGCGTGAAGCTCGTCGTGAACGAGCCGACGCTCGTCAGGCCGACGTCGAGGCAGATCTGCGCGACGGTGCGGTCGGTCGTGCGCAGCAGCGCCGCCGCCCGCTCCAGCCGCCGCGTCAGCAGGTAGGCGTGCGGCGGGGTCCCGAAGGCGGCGCGGAACTCGCGGCTGAAATGGGCCTTCGAGAGGCCGGCGGCGCGCGCCAGGTCCTCGACGCCGAGCGGCTCCGCGTAGCGGAGGTCGGCGAGATCCTTGGCGCGCAGCAGGTGGCGCGCGGGCGGGACGAACGCCATGACGTGAGTATGGCGCGGCGGCTCGCGCGCGGGGGCGGCG
>JAEXXR010000384.1 GCA_023405705.1 Actinomycetes bacterium | reverse complement strand
GTGCAGCAGCTCGCCGCGTTCGAGCCGCTCGCCGAGGTCGCGCCCGAGCGCCATCACCTGCTGCGCGCCGACCGCACCCCGCAGCAGCTCGCCGACGCGCTCGCGGCGGCGCTCGACGCCGCGCCGCGCTGAGGGGCTCCCGCGCAGACAGGCATCCCCGCTGCTTCGGCTCAACGGGATGCTCGGCCGCGCCGGCTCCTCCGTCGAGAGCCTCGCCTGGCGACGGCAGGTCAGCGTGCATCCGCACGCTGCAGCGACCCAGCCCCGGTACCCGTGCGTACCAGTTGGCGCGTAAACGCTCGTCGACCGGCTCCAAGGCCAGGCGAGTAGGGCACCATGACCTCATGCCGACCGAACAGCTGGAACATCTCGACGTGCTGATCATCGGCGCCGGCCTGTCCGGGATCGGCGCCGGCTGCCACCTGGTCAGGGACAGCCCGGGCAAGACGTTCGCGATCCTGGAGGGCCGCGCGAGAAGCGGCGGGACGTGGGACCTCTTCCAGTACCCGGGCATCCGCTCGGACTCGGACATGTTCACGCTGGGCTACAACTTCAAGCCCTGGACGGAGGCGAAGGCGATCGCCGACGGCCCGTCGATCCTCAGCTACATCCGCGAGACCGCGCGCGAGCACGGGGTCGAGGAGCGGATCCGCTACGAGCACAGGGTCGTCCACGCCGACTGGTCCTCCAGCGAGGCGCGCTGGACCGTCACCGCCCAGGTCGGCGGCGACCCCGACGACACCGTCCGCCTCACCTGCGACTTCCTCTTCGGCTGCACCGGCTACTACCGCTACGACGAGGGCTACTCGCCGAGCTTCGCCGGCAGCGACAGGTTCAAGGGCGAGATCGTCCATCCGCAGCACTGGCCCGAGCAGCTCGACTACAGCGGCAAGCGCGTCGTCGTGATCGGCTCGGGCGCGACGGCGGTCACGCTCGTCCCGTCGATGGCCGAGAGAGCCGAGCACGTGACGATGCTCCAGCGCTCGCCCAGCTACGTGCTGTCGCTGCCGGCGAAGGACCCGATCGCCGACTTCCTCCGCAAAGTCCTTCCGCCGCGGGCCGCGTATCCGATCGTGCGGTGGAAGAACGTCGGCATGTCGTCGCTGCTGTTCCAGGGCAGCCGCCGCGCGCCGAGAGTGGTCAAGAAGATCATCCGCAGCCAGGTCGAGCGCCAGCTGCCGGACGGCTACGACGTCGACACCCACTTCAGACCGACCTACGACCCGTGGGACCAGCGCGTCTGCCTCGTCCCCAACGGCGACCTCTTCCGCGCGATCCGCAACGGCGGCGCCTCGGTCGTCACCGACAGGATCGACACGTTCACGGAGAACGGCATCAGGCTCGCCTCCGGCCGGGAGCTGGAGGCCGACGTGATCGTCACGGCGACCGGGCTCAACCTGCTCGTGCTCGGCGGCCTGGAGATCTCGCTCGACGGCAGAGCGGTCGACCTCTCGCAGACGGTCGGCTACAAGGGGATGATGTTCAGCGGGATCCCGAACCTGGCGATCGTGCTCGGCTACACGAACGCCTCCTGGACGCTGAAGGGCGACCTCGTCGCCGAGTACGTCTGCCGCCTGATCAACCACATGGACGCCGAGGGCTACCGCGTCGTCACGCCGCTGGCGCCCGCCGCGGACGCGAGAACCGAGCCGTTCATCGACCTGCAGTCGGGCTACGTGCTGCGCTCGATCGACAGACTGCCGAAGCAGGGCCCGCACGCCCCGTGGCGGCTGCACCAGAACTACGCGCGCGACATCGTGATGATGCGCCGCGGGTCGCTGGAGGACGAGGGGATCGCCTTCTCCGCCGTCGTCGCGCCGGCCCGGCCCGAGCCGGTCGCGGTCGCGTAGCGGCGGCCGTGGCGCGGAGCTGCCGTCGTCTGCGTCCCGTGGAGGGACACGGACGACGACAGCTCGCCGCGGCGCCGTCCGCCGCGGCCGTCAGCCTTCCGCCCGGGATGCGGAGCGGGCGGCGGCGAGACGATGGCTGAGCAGACGACGGGCGCCGCGCCGACCGTCCACGAGCAGCTGACCGCGAGCGAGCGCTCGGCGGGCTGGCGACTGCGCTTCCTGCTGCGCGAGCGGCTGTCGCGCAGCCTCGTCTTCGTGCCGCTGCTGTGGATCGTCGCGGCGCTCGTGCTCGGCCGCGTGATCCCGGACCTGGAGGGCGAGCGCGACCTGCTCGACCTCAGGCTCGACCCCGACACGGCGCGCACGGCGCTGTCGGCGATCGTCAGCGGGATGATCGCCTTCACCGGCCTCGTCGTCTCGATCGCGGTCGTCGTCGTCACCTTCGGCGCCAGCCAGTACACGCCGCGGCTCGTCAACCGCTTCCGCCGCGACCCCGCCGTCAAGCACGCGCTCGGGATCTTCGCCGCGCCGACCGTCTTCGCGCTCGTCTCGATGCGCAACATCGGCCGCGACGGCTCGGCCGTCGTGCCGAGCCTGACCGTCGCGGTCAACACGCTGCTGCTGGTCGCGGCGCTGATCGCCTTCTTCGGCCTCGTCAGCCGCCTGCTCGACCTGCTGCGGCCGCGGAGGGTGATCGCGCAGGTCGTCGAGCACGGCGAGCGGGCGATCCGCGACGCCTACCCGTACCCGTTCGAGGGCGGCCCGCCGCGCGCGCCGCTGCCGGCCGGGCCGGTCACGACCGTCGTGCGCAACGAGGGGAGGCCGGGCGTGCTGTCGGCGCTCGAC
>JAEXXR010000365.1 GCA_023405705.1 Actinomycetes bacterium | reverse complement strand
CGGCCGCACCGTCTCGGTCCCGGCGACGTCGCCGAGCACGAGCACGGCGTCGATCGGGCCGCCGGCGTGCTGCGCGAGGTCGCGGACGGACGCGGCACCGCCGCTGACGGAGGCGAGCACGAGCGTGCGGTTGAGCGTGCGCGAGCCGAGCACGCGCGCCAGCTCGATCAAGGTGGCGGTGCCCGACAGCTGGGCGCGCGCGTCGCGCCCGAAGGCGTCGCGCTGCGCGACGACCATCACGCGCCGGCTGGAGAAGCCGGTCCGCTCCCCGTAGACCGTCTCGACCTGCTGCTCGCCGTCGGCCGTCTGGGCCGCGAAGCGGCGGCTGCTGACGTCGAAGCCGTTCGCTCTCAGCCCGTCCTCGACGGCGCGCGCGACGCGCCGGTCTCCCTCCGATCCGGGCGTGCGCACCGGCGCGCGCGCGGCGAGCGCGTCGAGCTGCGCGAGCGCGACCGCGCCGTCGAAGGCGTCGGGGGCGAGCGTCGTCGTCGCACCGGGCGGCTGGTCGCGCAGCGAGAAGGCGACGAGCACGAGCGCGAAGATGACGGGCAGGAATGCGGCGCGGTAGATCCGCGGGTCGAGCACACCGGCAGGTTATCCACCCCCGTCCGGCGGCCCGCCGCCCACTTCCACGGCCGCGCCTTTCCGCCTGTGCCTCCCGCCACTAACCTTCCTCCGCGGAGGCGGATGACCGAACGAGCGACGCGCATCTTGCTGGTGGACGACGAGCAGTCGATCCAGACCCTGCTCTCGTACCCGTTGCGCAGAGACGGCTACGAGGTGGTGCAGGCGACCGACGGCCGCGAGGCGCTGGAGCGCTTCGACGAGCGGCCGTTCGATCTCGTCGTGCTCGACGTGATGCTGCCGCAGCTCGACGGGCTGGAGGTCTGCCGCCGGCTGCGCAGCCGCTCGGCCGTCCCGATCATCATGCTGACCGCCAAGTCGGAGGAGATCGACAAGGTCGTCGGCCTCGAGATCGGCGCCGACGACTACATCACCAAGCCGTTCTCGATGCGCGAGTTCCGCAGCCGCGTGAAGGCGGCGCTGCGCCGCTCCGAGCTGACCCGCTCGGCCGAGCGCGACGGCGGCACGCTCGACGCGCACGAGCTGCGGATCGACCCCGACAAGCGGACCGTGACGGTGCGCGGCGAGGCGATCACGACGACCTTCGTCGAATTCGAGATCCTGATCACGCTGGCGCGCAGCCCCGGTCGCGTCTTCACGCGCGACATGCTGCTCGCGCGCGTCTGGGGCGACTCCGCCTATCGCGACCCGCGCACGATCGACGTCCACATCCGCCACCTGCGCGAGAAGATCGAGCGCGACGCGAAGGAGCCGGAGTACCTCTTCACCGTGCGCGGGGTCGGCTACCGCTTCCGCGACACGGACGCCTGACCCGGCCGACCGGGCCGCCCGCCGATGCGCTCGCTGCGGAACCGCCTCGCGTTCCTCTTCTTCGCGATCACGCTTGCGGCGATCGGCGCGCTCTACCTCTACATCGCCCCGCAGCTGGAGTCGCGCCTGCGCAACGAGAAGCTGGCGCAGCTGGAGACCGCCGCGAGCACCACGGGCCGGGGCATCGCGGACACGATCGGCAGCGACCTCGACGAGGAGGCCGTCCGCAACGCCGTGCGTGACGCGGCCGACAAGGCGAGCGCTCGCGTGACGCTCTTCCACGTCTCGAAGCTGGCGGGCAGGGCGCAGATCGACTTCATGAGACCGGCGGCCGACTCGGCGGGCCGGCCGGCGACGCCCTCCGCCGAGGCGATCGCGCAGCGTGCCGTGGAGACCGGTCAGCCGCAGAGCGACATCGTCTCGATCGACGACGAGCCGTTCGCCGAGGTCGCGCGCCCGCTGAGCGCCAGCGGCTCGGAGGATGTCGCCCGCGTCGCCGTCTGGTCGACCCCGACCAGCGACGTCGAGGGCAACGTCGCGGTCGTGCGGCAGCAGATCGTGATCGCCGGCGCGATCGCGCTCGCGCTCGCCGTGCTCGCCGGCTGGCTGGTCGCGCGCGCGCTCGCCCAGCGCGTCAAGCGGCTGGAGCAGGCGGCCGAGCAGGTCGCCGCGGGCGACTTCTCGCGCCAGATCACGGTCGACTCCGACGACGAGCTGGGGCAGCTGGCGCGCGCCTTCAACGACATGCAGCGCCAGCTCGCCCAGCTCGACCGGGCGCGCAAGCAGTTCATCGCGACCGCCTCGCACGAGCTGCGCACGCCGCTGTTCTCGCTCGGCGGCTTCGTCGAGCTGCTCGAGGACGAGGAGCTCGACGAGGAGACGCGCAGACGGTTCCTGGCGCAGATGCGGATGCAGGTCGAGCGCCTGCGCAAGCTGACGGTCGACCTGCTCGACCTGTCGCGCCTGGAGGCCGGCTCGCTGGAGCTGCGCCCCGAGCCGGTCGACCTCTCCGAGCTGGCGCAGTCGGTCAGCAACGAGTTCGAGCCGGTGCTCGCGCAGCGCGACGCCCACCTCGAGGTGCGCCTCACGGGCAAGCCGGTCGAGGCACTCTGCGATCCTGTGCGGGTCGCCCAGATCATGCGGATCCTCATCGACAACGCGCTCACCCATTCGAGCCCCGGCAGCGACGTCGTCGTCTCCGCGACGCGCGATGACGGCTTCGCCCGTCTCGCCGTGCGCGACTACGGCCGCGGCATCGAGCGCCAGGCGCTGTCGCAGATCTTCGAGCCGTTCTACACCTCCGACGACGCGCAGGGCTCGGGCCTCGGCCTCGCGATCGCGAGCGAGCTGGCCGAGC
Source organism: Actinomycetes bacterium (assembly GCA_023405705.1). The sequence goes on along the minus strand of JAEXXR010000365.1, from coordinate 85 downwards.
GGATGCACGGGCGCCTCGGCGTCGAGTCGCGGCCCGGCCGGACCGTCTTCACGCTGGAGCTGCCGGCGTGAGCGCGCGGGCGGCG
>JAEXXR010000309.1 GCA_023405705.1 Actinomycetes bacterium | reverse complement strand
CGTTGGCCCGCACCTCGGCGGTCTCGCCGGGGACGGGCTCCCGTCCGCCCCCCGGCCCTGCTCCCCACCTGCCCATCGCCGCGATCGTACCCGCGCCGTCGAGCGGGGTGGACAATGGTCTGAAGAGAGGTGTCAGGTAGACGTCTGATCGACCGGCCGGTCAGCGCGTCGCCGCGAAGGCGGCGACGAGCGTGCGCGCCAGCAGCCGCTCGCCCTGCTCGGGCGTGACGGCGCCCGCGAGCACCTCCTCGACCGCGACGACCGCGAGGCTGTGCAGCATCCGCAGCTGCCAGCTGGCCGGCAGGTCGCCGCGCGCCTCGCCGCGCCGTTGCGCCAGCCGCAGCCACTGCACGGCCGGGTGGTCGTCGGTCGCCGCCAGCGCGGCGTCGTGGACGTCGCGCCCGATCGACTCGTAGCCGGCGAGGAAGCGGTAGCGCTGGCCGAAGGCGACGGCGGTGCGGGCGATCGCGGCCATCCCGGGCGCGAGCGCGGGGTTGCCGGCGAGCGCCGCGCGCGTGGCGGCGGTCGACTCGGCGTCGATCTGCTCGAAGAGGGCGCGCACGAGCTCGTCGCGGTTGGGGAAGTGGCGGTAGACGGTCGTGCGCGTCAGCCCGGAGGCGTCGGCTATCTCGCGCATCGTCGCGTCGGGCCGCTCCGACAGCACCGCGATCGCCGCCGTCACGACGGCGTGGTGGTTGCGCCTGGCGTCGGCGCGGAGCGGGGGTCGGGAGTGCATCTGAGAAACGTAACGTTGTGTCACACTTGTGGGCGGCCGCACCACCCTCTCCAACCCTCTCAGGTTCTCGATGACTGCATCCTCCGCCACCGCGGCGCCGCGCGCCGGCGGCCGCGACAACCCCTGGCTCACGCTCGCCGCCGTCGCGCTCGGCGTGATGATGGTCGGGCTCGACGGCACCGTCGTCGGCGTCGCCAACCCGACGATCGCCGCCGACCTCGACGCCTCGCTCGCCGGCCTGCAGTGGGTCACCAACGGCTACCTGCTCGCGCTCGCCGTGCTGCTGATCGTCGGCGGCAAGCTCGGCGACCGCTTCGGCCGCAAGAAGGTCTTCCTGATCGGCATCGTCGGCTTCGCGCTCACCTCGCTGCTGTGCGCGCTGTCGACCTCGACCGGGATGCTGATCGGCGCGCGCGTCCTGCAGGGCGTCGCCGGCGCGCTGCTGATGCCGAACACGCTCGCGCTGCTGCGGGCGGCCTTCCCACCCGCCGAGCTGAACCGCGCGGTCGGCATCTGGGGCGGCTCCTCTGCGCTCGCCGTCGCCTCCGGCCCGATCGTCGGCGGCCTGCTCGTCGAGCACGTCTCGTGGGAGTCGATCTTCCTGCTGAACCTGCCGCTCGGCCTGCTCGCCGCGCTCGTGACGGTCCGCTGGGTGAAGGAGTCCAAGGACGAGACGCACGTCAGCTCCTTCGACGTGCCGGGCGTCGCGCTCCTCTCCGGCGGCCTCTTCCTGCTGATCTGGGGCGTCATCAAGGCGCAGGACCACGGCTGGGGCTCGCTCTACGTGATCGGCTTCGGCGCCGCCGGCCTGCTGACCCTGGCGCTGTTCGTGCTGCGCGAGGCGCGCATGGGCGACGCCGCGCTGCTGCCGCTCGACCTGTTCCGCAACCGCTCGCTGTCGGCCGGCGTCGTGCTCGTCGTGACCGGCTTCTTCGCGCTCTTCGGGATCCTCTTCTTCATCGGCCTGTACCTGCAGAACGTGCACGGCTACAGCCCAGTCGAGACCGGCGTGCGGCTGCTGCCGCTGACGGCGACCTTCACGATCAGCGCGCCGCTCGGCGGCCTGCTGACGGAGAAGTTCGGCCCGCGCGTGCCGCTCTGCCTCGGCATGCTGATCCTCGCCGGCTGCTTCCTCGGCCTGACCGGCCTGGAGGTCGACACCGGCTACGGCGGCCAGTGGCCGTTCTACCTGCTGATCGGCATCGCGATGGGCCTCGTGATCGTCGCCTCGACCGAGGCGATCGACGGCAACGCGCCGGTCGAGCGCGGCGGCCTCGCGGGCGGCCTGCAGTCGACCGCCAACCAGCTCGGCGGCGTGCTCGGGACCGCGGTGCTCGGCTCCGTGATCGTCTCCGGCGTCGGCTCGGCGCTCGCCGGCAACCTCGCCGACGCCGGCGTTCCCGCCGAGGCCGCGAAGGCGGTCGAGGGCCAGGAGGAGCTGATCGCGCAGGGCGTCGCGCCGGTCTCGCCCGACATGCCGGCGTCGCTGGCGCAGGCGATCACCGACGCCTCCTTCCAGTCGTTCATGGACGGCCTGCACACGGCGATGTACGTCTCCGCCGGCCTCGCGCTCGTCAGCGCCGCGCTCGCGCTGCTGATCCGCAGAGGCCACGGCGGCGGCGACGGCGTGGTGCACATCTAGGGGAAGCGCTTCGTCCCGGTCGGCGTCTCGATGTAGGAGGCGCCGCCGTGGACGAAGGCGTGCGCCAGCTCGTGGCCGATCGCGGTCGCGGCCAGGGCCGTCGCGGCGACGCGGTCGAGGTCCTGCGCGACGCCGATCGGGAACAGCGCCGCCGTCTCGCGCGTGACGTCGTTGGAGCCGGCGCGCAGGACCGTCCGCAGGCCCGGCTGGACGGCGAGCGCGGAGACGCTGATCGAGATGTTCGCCAGCTCGTCGCTGGTGACGGCGGCGAGCGCGCGGGCGCGGCCGAGCGACAGCCGCTCGAGCACGTAGCGGTCGCCGCCGCGGCCGATCACGACCGGCAGCTTCAGCCCGCGCGCGAGCGCGACGTTGGGCGCGCGCGGGTCCTGCTCGACGGCGACGACGTCGATCCCCAGCGCGCGCAGCTCGAGGCAGACGCGGAAGCCGACCTGCCCGAGCCCGACCACGACGACGTGGCCGGAGCGGGGGATCGTGCGCGTCCCGAATATGCCGGTCAGCCGCCGGCTCAGCACGCGGTTGACGAGCGCCGCGGTGAAGACGGCGGTGAGCACGACGCCGAGCGCCATCGACGCGATCCCGTACGCCTGCTGCCACGTCGAGCCGTGCTCGAAGAAGGCGCTCGGCCCGACGGCGGCGATCGCCTTCGTCGCCTCGTACAGCGCGGTCACGACCGGCTCGTGATGGGTAGCGATCGCGAGGACCGCCTCCAGCACGATCAGCCCCAGCAGCCCGATCAGCGACCACAGCAGCAGCGTCGATCCGCGGTCGGGCGGGCGGAACTGCGCGCGCAGCCGCCGCGCCGCCCGCAGCGGCGAGCTCGGCGGGACGTAGACGTACGGCGCGACGTGCGGCTGCTCGCCCGCTCTCGCATGCGCCTCGTCGCTGCCGTGGACGCCGACGAGCGCGCCGTCGTCGGCGCGGTGGAGCGCGACGAGCGCGGCGTCGACGCACGGCCCGACGATCGCCCCGGCCGACGCGTCGGCCATCGAGACGACGTTGCAGTTGGGGATCGAGCGGATCAGCTGCTCGGCGACGGTGCGGTCGAAGATCGTCACGACCAGCCGGATCCCCGGTCGCAGGTACTCGACCAGCAGCGCGGTCCGCAGCGCGGCGATGTCGTCGCGGTCGATCACGACCGCCGCCTGCGTCCCCTCCTCGGCGAGCGCCCGCCGCAGCTCCCGGTCAGCCGGCCGTCGCAGCCAGCGGACCGACTGCCCCGCGTCCCGCAGCGCCTGCTGCACGCCCTCGGCGAGCGTGCCCTCGCCTATCACCAGATGAACCCCGGACATGCCGGAACGATAGGGACGGGGTTCCCTCCCGCGTCTTGCGGGTGCCGGCGCGCCAGGTCGGCGTCACCGGCCGCGGTCAGGCGAGCGGCATCAGCGAGAGTCGTTCCCGTGCTGCAGCGACATTCAGCCGCTCGTCCCAGGCGGCGAAGCTGACGTCGCCGGCGTCGAGCAGCACCAGCGCGGAGGCGAGCTGGACCGCGTCGTACCCGCGCAGGACATGCCGCTCCGCCAAGCGCGCGGCGTCGTCGACGACCTCGTCGGAGACCGGGATCACGGCGATGTCACCCCACAGTCGCCGGAACGTCTCCGTCTGGGCGGCGTGGACCCGTCTCGTGATCCGCTCGCCCGCGCACATCCGCGCCAGCGCCGAGTGCGTCTCGACGTAGGTGAGCTGGCTGCTGGCGAGTTCGGTCGCGGCGGACGCGGCTGCATGGGCGGCGTCGCTTCCCTCCTCGGCGACGAGCAGCTTGATCAACGCGCTCGTGTCGAGGTAGAGCGTCACCGCGGGCCGCGGTCCTCGATCACGATGTCCGCGGCGGTGGGACCGGCGCCGCGGAGCGCGACCGGTCTGGGAAGCTCCGGGCGGCGGCCGCTCCAGCGGACGCGCCCCTCCTCGACCAGGCGCGCCATGCCGGGCGGCATGCCGGCGGGGACGACGCGAGCGACCGGCTTGCCGCGCCGCGTGATCGTCAGCACCTCGCCGTGCTCGACCTCCTCGATCAGCGAGCTCGCCTCGTTCTTCAGCTGACGAATCCCGATTTCGCGCATGTGGCTACTTTACCACGCGATGTAACCACATCTGTGTAGTGCGCCAAGCGGAGGGATCGCGAGACGCCTGCTCACGCGGCGGCCGCCGCGTGGAAGGCGGGGGCGAGGCGGGTGAGGAAGGCCGGGGCCTCGGCGGGGGTGCGGGCGAAGGCGGCGAGCGGGACGAAGACGTCGGTCCCGCCGGCGGCGGCGAGGGCGGGGAGCGCCTCCAGCGAGCGGTCGAGGTCGGGGCGGCGGTCGTCGTCGCGGACGATCGGCAGCGACATGCGGACGCGGAAGG
>JAEXXR010000152.1 GCA_023405705.1 Actinomycetes bacterium | reverse complement strand
TCTCTGCCCGGCTCGCCGGCGTCGCCCTTCGGCCCGGCTGGGCCGGCGGGTCCGAGCGGGCCCGTGGGACCGGCGGGTCCGAGCGGGCCCGCGGGACCGACAGGGCCGTCGTCGCCTTTCGCGCCGTCTCTGCCGGCCGCGCCGTCGTCGCCGCTCGCGCCGTCTCTGCCGTCCTGGCCGGCGGGACCGGTCGGGAGCGCGGTGCTGGCGCCCGACAGCGGCACCGACAGCCTCCCGCTCGCCGTGTTCGTCTTCACGACCAGCGTCGCGTTCGAGGTCGCGTTCTCCCGCGCGGGCGAGAAGCGCAGGCCGATCTTGCACGCGTCGCCCGGCAGCAGCACCTCGTCGCTGCATTCGTCGCGGCTGACGAGGAAGTCGTCGGCCGACGTGCCGTCCGCGTCGGCGGCGCCGACTCTGCCGATCCGCAGCTTGCCCGAGCCGCTGTTGGTGACGGTGACGGTTCTCGACGCGCCGGTCGTCTGCGCCGCCTGCGCGGGGAAGGCGATCGACGCCTCGCTCGACGTGGCGAGCGTTCCCACCGCGCCGCTCAGCTCGACCAGGTCGGTCCGCGACTTGCGCTTCCAGTCGTTGCCCTCGTCCTTGTTCTCGCTGCGGTCGCCGTAGAGCTCGACGTAGCCCTGGTCCATCAGCAGCCGCACCTGCTGGCCCGGCGCCAGCCGCGCCGGGACCTCGCCGATGCCCTCCCAGGCGCCGGCGTTGTCGGCGTGATGGGGCTCGAGGTCGTGCTCGACCCGGGTCGCGAGCCGCACCGGGGCGACTGCGGGGTCGCCGTCCCACGCCCACAGCGCCTGCTCGCTCTCGCCGGTCGGCGGTCCCGCCGTGGCGGAGAGGATCAGGTACTCGTCCGACGCGTTCTTGCGGATCTCGCGGATGCTGTGGCCGTCGAGGTCGAGCAGGATCGGGTCGCCGAACTCGGCGACGGTCGCGCTGCCCGCGGTCAGCTCCTCGACGTTCTCCAGCGGCACGATCAGCGCTCTGCCGCCGGACTGCGGCGGCACGACCGGCGAGCGGAAGCCGAGGTAGAGCGCGCTGTCGTCGGGCGAGAACTCGGCGCCCTCGATGTTGAAGCCGTCGAGCCGGTCCGGCGGGATCTTGCCCCCGCCGGCCGTCGAGAGCCCCAGCTCGCCGTCGTGCTCGGTGCGGTCCCACTCGGCCAGATCGCTGCGCAGGTTCCTGTACGGCGTGCCGACCGCCTCCAGCCTGGCGCCGGCGCCGCTGCCGGTCAGTCTCGTCCGGTAGACGCGGTGACGGCTCGCCTGGCCGCCGCCGTCCTTTCTGTTGCCGTGCGAGCCGAGCCAGAAGATCGCGTCGCCCGTGCGCGCCGCGGCCTCGAAGTCGACCTCGCCGTCGGTCGGACCGGGGCTGAAGGTCGCCAGCTCGCGACCCGAGACGCGCGCGTCGTAGAGCCGGATCGGCGCGCGCTCGTCGTCGGCGATCAGCAGGTGCCCGTCGCCGACCGCGATCGCGGTCGAGGCGTCCGACGTCGCCACCAGCACGCGGCTGGTCGGCGTCGTCGCGCGCGAGACCTCGTACAGGAACGACACCTGCTCGCTCTTGCCCGACGGACCGGTGACCGTGACGGTGACGCGCAGCGGCGGCGCGGTGCCGACGCCGCTCGCCTCCCCGGTCTCCTTCTTCGGCCGCAGCACGACCGAGCGGTCGGAGCCGCTGCCGCCCAGCTCGACGTCGTCGGGGCCGAGCACCGTCGCCGGATCGCGCGGATCGCTGGCGTTCTCCGCGGCGACGCTCAGTCTCAGCAGCGACGGGTCGATCAGCCTGCCGTCGGCACCGAGCTGCGCGACGTGGAACGGCAGCCTCGTGCCGTCCGGGTCGAGCGCGACCCCCGACCGTCCCGCGTAGAGCGACGACGCGGTCGACGACGGGCCGGCCCGGAGCTGGCCGCCGTCGCGCGTCCCGATCACCGGCTTCTCCGCCTCGCCGTTGGTGACGACCGGCGTCGGCGCCGACGTCCCCTGCCCGTTGGTGGTCGCGCACGTCACCCGCACCGAGAGCCTGCGCCCGAGGTCCTGCGGCCAGACCGTGTAGGCCGGCTCGTTCGGCAGGTTCCCGCCCGGGAACCAGTACGGGTTGTCGAGGTCGGCGGCGACGTGCGGGTTGGCGACGATCTCGACGCCGTCGCGCAGCCACTGGTACTGCAGGCTCGCCGGCGCGCAGGCCGGCTCGCCGGGCTCGGCGCCCACCGAGCCGGGATCGGTCACCGTGAGCGTCGACCAGACCTCGGGCGTCCCGGTCACCGTCGGCGGGGTCCCGTCGACGGGATCGACCGGAGGCTCGGAGAAGTTCACGGTCCAGCGCGACTGCGGCGCCGTGTTGCCCGGAACCAGCGACTTCAGCTCGACGCTCGCGGCGCTCTCGTCGGTCAGCGTGAGCCGGCCCGTGACGGCGTCGTAGCTGCCCGCGGAGCTCGGGTCGACCGTCAGCGGATCGGTGAGCGCGGCGCTCTGTCTCAGCGCCGGGAGGACGACGCCGCCGGGCTCGTACGCCCCCACGTAGAGCTGCTGGGAGGTCGTCTGCTCCCAGGACGGCGGTCGGCTCCAGCCGTCGAGGGGCGTGAAGTCGGTGATCCGGTTGTTCGAGAGGATCAGCCCTTCACCGGAGTTGGTCCAGTCGACGAGTCTGCTGGTGCCCAGGACCGCGAGGGCGGAGACGTCCGCGATCCGGTTGGCCCCGAGGCCGAGCGTCTTGATCTTCGCGGGGTCGAGCTTGCCGACGAGCGGCGCCGGGTTGACGATCCGGTTTCTGGTCAGGATCAGCGTCGTCAGGTTCGGCAGCTGCGGCAGCCGGCTGGCGTCGCCGATCGCGTTGTCGGTCAGCGTCAGCGACGTGAGGTTGGTCAGCGTGGCCAGCGGCGCCGGATCGGTGACGCCGTGTCCCCGCACGGTGAGCGTCGTCAGGTTCGTCAGCCCGGCCAGCGGTCTCACGCTGCGCGCTCTGCCGCTCTGCAGGTTCAGCGCCGTGAGGTTCGTCAGCCCTGCCAACGGCGCGAGGGTCGTGAAGCTGCTGGCCTGCGCCGCTGAGATCCCCGCGATCGTGAGACCTCTGACGTTCGTGAACGCCTCCAGGCCGGTGAGGTCGGCGAACGGCCCGGTGAGCGAGTACGTGCCCGTGAGGCTCGCGGCCTCGGCGACGGTGATGTCCTGGGCGGCCGCACGGCCCGAGCCGATTCTCGAATTGAGCCGGGCCTTCAGGTTGGCGTCCGGGATGGTGACGACGTCGGTGTCGGCGGCATGGGCGAGCACCGGTGCGAGCGGGAGCTGGGCCGGCGCGAGCGCCGACCCGCCGGTCAGCGTGAACGCCGCGACGAGCGCGGCGAGAGCCGCGCGGCGTCCCGGCCGCGACGAGGATCGAGGGGACATCTGACTCCTGGTGATTTGGGGGAGGGAGCAGGCCGAAGCCGCCGGGGCGCGAAGCCCCGGCGGCGGAGGGCGCTCGCGTCAGGGGGCGTTGTACGACGGGGTGGCGTCGACGGCCCAGTCGCCGAGACCGCTCGCCTGGCGGGCGTAGGAGCCGGCCGCGTGCTCGCTCCACTCGAAGTGGTCGACCGGGATGGAGGTTCCGACCGTGGCGCCGTCGCGGAAGAGGCGTATGACGTCGTTGCCGTCCAGGCCGAATCCGGCCGTCGCCTGGGTTCTCAGCACGAACGTTCTGCCGGCCGCGAGCAGCGTGTTGGCCGGGATCGTGTAGGTGTTTCTTCTGTCGGCGAGGATCGCGCCGCCGATGTCGATGGTGGAGCCCGAGGTGTTGAGCAGCTCGACCCAGTCGCCGTTGACGGCGTCACCGGTCGTGACGACCTCGTTGAGCACGACGTAGGAGATGTCCGGCGTCACCGTCGAGGCGAAGTCGTTCGCCGCCGCGAAGGTGCTCTTGCTGGTCGCTCTGAAGACGCCGCTGCCGTCGAGGCCGTACGTCTGCAGCGCGTGCGTTCTCCACGACTCGTCGGAGACGGCCGTCGCCGTCGCGAGGTCGACGGCGTCGGCTCTGAAGAGGCGCGCCTCGTCGTCGTCGCCGAGGCCGAACTGCCCGTCGCCGAGCGCGGGGTCGTCGACCCGGAAGGCCGCGACCGCGCCCGCGGCGAGGTCGGGCGTGGCGGACGGGATCCGGAAGACGTGGCCGTTGTCGCCGTCGGACAGGATCGCGTCGTCCAGGCTCACTCTGGCCCCGGTGGTGTTCTTCAGCTCGATCCAGTCGCCGTTTCTGTCGTCGCCGTGGCTCTCGACCTCGTTGATGACCACGCCGGTCAGGTCGGGCGCCGAGACGCCGCCGAACTGGTTGACCGCGCCGAACGTGCTGGTCGCCGTCTGGGCCCATCTGCCGGCCCCGGCGACGTCGCGGCCCCAGGTGACCGTCGCGTGGGAGGACCACGAGAACTGGTCTACGACGCTGCTGAGCGTGACGTCGTTGGGGGCGTAGAGCTTCACCGCGTCGGCGGAGCCGAGGCCGAAGCTGCCCGCGACCGCCGGGTCGTCGACGCGGAAGGCGACGTACCCGCCCGCGGGGAGGACCGGCGTCGCCCCCGGCACGACGAACTGGTGCGCCGGGTCGCTGTCGGTGACGATCGCGCCGTCGACGTCGATCGCCGAGCCGGTGGTGTTGTAGAGCTCGACCCAGTCGCCGTTGACGGCGTCGCCGTTGGACTCGACCTCGTTGATCTTGACGCCGGCGATGTCACCGATCGGCGGGAGGCCGAAGTCGTTGGCGTCGCCGAACGTGCCGGCCGCGGTGGCCGCGAAGGTGCTGCCGCCGTCCGGGTTGGCGCCGTAGGTGGTCGCGGCGTGCGCCGTCCACGTGTAGGAGTCGGTCGGCGAGACCGCCCCGAGGTTGACCGTGCCGGCCGGGAACAGACGCGCCGAGTCGGCGGCGCCGAGACCGAAGTTGCCGGAGACGAGCGGGTCGTCGACGCGGAAGGCTCTCCACTCGCCGACGTCGATGGAGGTGCCGGCGGGAATGAGGTACCGGTGGCTGTTGTCGCTGTCGGACAGGATCACGCCGGAGAGGTCGACCTCGTCGCCGACGACGTCGCCCGTGTTGTACAGCTCGATCCAGTCGCCGTTGACGGCGTCGCCGTTGGACTCGACCTCATTGATCTCGACGTCGGTCAGATCGGTCGTCACCGCCGAGGCCGGCGCGACCCCGAAGGCGAGGACGGTGCAGGCGGCAGCCGCGGTGGCGGCCGCGGCACGGCGGATCCGCGCAGCGCGGAGCCGCGACTCGAACTTCATCATGCGTTCCCCTAACGATTGATGATGCTGATGGTTGAGGTCCGCGTCGCGATGGCCCGCAACTCAGCCCCGCGGCACGACACGACCCTTGCTCGCCCGTCGGCACTCGCCCCGTCGTCTGGTCGCCCGGACTTCGAATGGAAGGCCGCCGGCTCGGTGTAGGTAATCGCAGCGCGCCAGAGCCTGGTGTGAATCCGCCGTGAATTCGCCGTGAAGTTCGGTTGCGGCCTCAGCTCACGGCTTCACCAGCACCTTGATCGACTCGCGGGCGGCCATGGCGCGGTAGCCGTCGGGGATGCCGGCGAGGTCGGTGGTGGTGTCGAAGACCTTGCCGGGGTCGATGGCGCCGTCGAGGATGTCGGGCATCAGCTGCTCGATGTAGGCGCGGACGGGCGCGGGGCCGCCGGCGAGCCGGATGTTGTGGCGGAAGAGGCTGGCGAAGCCGATCGGCGCCTCCTCGTACTGCGGGACGCCGACGCGGCTGATCACGCCGCCGGGCCGCACGACGCCGATCGCCTGCTCGTACGCCGGCATGTTGCCGACCGCCTCCAGCACGACGTGGGTGCCGTCGCCGCCGGTCAGCTCGCGCACCTTGGCGACGCCCTCCTCGCCGCGCTCCGCCACCACGTCCGTCGCGCCGTACTCGCGGCCGAGCGCGGCGCGGTCGGCGTGGCGGCCCATCAGGACGATCTGCTCGGCGCCGAGGCGCTTCGCCGACAGCACCGCCAGCAGGCCGACGGCGCCGTCGCCGATCACCGTCACGCTCGTGCGCTCGTCGACGCCGCCCGCCACCGCCGCGTGGTATCCGGTTCCGAAGACGTCGGAGAGCGTCAGCAGCGACGGCATCAGCGCCGAGTCCGGCGCGACCGGCAGCTTCACGAGCGTGCCGTCGGCGAACGGGACGCGGATCGCCTCGGCCTGGGCGCCCTCGTCGGGGATGCCGTCCCAGAACGCGCCGTGGGCGCAGGAGGTCTGCAGGCCCTCCTCGCAGAAGGCGCAGCTGCCGTCGGATATCGCGAACGGGCTGACGACGAGGTCGCCCTTGCCGACCGTCGTCACCTCCGCACCGACCTCATCGACGACGCCGATGAACTCGTGGCCCATGCGGGCCGGGGCGTCGTCGGCCGAGCGCGAGGCGTAGGGCCACAGGTCGCTGCCGCAGATGCACGAGGCCGTGATGCGGACGAGGGCGTCGGTCGGGTGCTTGATCACGGAGTCGGGGACCGTCTCGATGCGGACGTCGCCCGCTCCGTACATGTTCGTGGCGCGCATGAAGAGCTCCAGTCGTTTCGGTTGTCAGCTTTCCCGCCTGGCGGCGAGGAGGAGCACGGGGATCAGGGTCAGGGCGGCGATCACGGTCCCGACGACGGCCGGGCCGGTCGCGCCGAGGCTCGACCCCAGCGAGCGGCCGGCGACCCACGAACCGGCCGCGGTGCCGGCGTTGAACGCCGAGACGGTCAGCGCCGAGCCGAGCGTCGGCGCCCGTCCCGCGTAGCGGACCGCCAGCGAGATCAGGACCGGGTTGGCGCCCAGCCCGAAGAAGCCGAGCAGCGCGACGAGCGCCACTGCCGCTGCCGGCAGGTCGGCGAGCAGGCACAGCGCCAGCAGCAGGACCGTCGTCGCCGCCGGCGCCGCGATCGTCGTCGTGTGCGGGCGCACGTCGCCGAGCCGGCCGCCGACGAGGAACCCGGCGAACGCGCCGGCGCCGAAGCCGACGAGCGCCAGCGGCAGCAGGCTCGCGGCCAGATCCGCGCGGTCGGTCAGCAGCGGCGAGACGTACGAGAACATCGCCAGCACGCCGCCAGTCGTCGTCGTGCACGCCGCCAGCGCAAGCCACAGCCGGCCCGAGCGGCCCGCCTGCGCGACGCGCACGCGCAGGTCGCTCGCGATCTCCGACAGCAGGCCGGCGACGACGAACTCGGTCGTGCCCATCGGGAAGGTGCCGAGCGCGAGCACCCAGACGACCGAGGGGAGGCGGGCCGGTCGAGCGTTCCGTCGGAGGCACGGGCGCCTGGGGAGGTGCCGACCGCAGCGCCCGCTGTGGCGGTGTCGAGGAGCGTTGCCGTCGTGCTCATGCCGATCACCGCCCGAGCGTCCAGCGGATGCTCGACGCGATGACCGGCGCGCCCGCCTTCGCCGAGAACGGCCGGCTGGACGCGCTCGGCGCCAACCGCCTCGGCCGCGCGCTCTACCCGGCGCTGTTCGCGGAAGCCCGCCAGCAGCCGGCCAACTGGGCGCGGTTCGTCTTCCTCGACCCGCGCGCCCGCGACTTCTACGAGGACTGGGCGCGCTCGGCGAAGGACTGCGTCGCGATCCTCCGCACCGAGGCCGGCCGCCATCCGCGCGACCGCGAGCTGTCGGACCTCGTCGGCGAGCTGGCGACGCAGAGCGAGGAGTTCCGCCGCCTGTGGGCGGCGCACAACGTCCGGCTCCACACCAAGGGCGTGAAGCGCTTCGTCCACCCGGCCGTCGGCGAGCTGGAGCTGAGCTTCGACCGTCTGGAGATCAGCGCCGACCCCGGCCTGATGATCGTCGCCTACACCGCCGAGCCGGGCTCGCGCTCGGAGGAGTCGCTGGCGCTGCTGGCGAGCTGGTCGGCCGCGGAAGAGGCCGGGCGCGTCGGCCCGACGTAGCTCGGCGGCGCCCCGATCGCGACGGATCGCGCATCAGAATCGCCTGCTCCGAGCATGGTTCCGATCAGGAAGGCGGCTGTTGTGGCCGCGGAGCGACGAACAGGGAGTCGGCGAATGATTGTGCTCGGACTGATCCTGCTTCTGATCGGGCTGCTGGTGAGCAGCAGCATCTTGTGGACGGTCGGCCTGGTGCTGATCCTCGTCGGCGCCGTCCTGTGGATCCTCGGCTCGACCGGCCGCGCCGTCGGCGGGCGCGCACGCTGGTACTGACCGTGGCGGCGGGCGGCGCCTGAG
>JAEXXR010000104.1 GCA_023405705.1 Actinomycetes bacterium | reverse complement strand
GCGCGCTCCGCCGCTTCAGCAGGCCGAGACGTCGTAGTGCTCGGCGACGTTCTCCCTCGTCACGAAGACGTGCGGCACCAGCAGCGATCTCGCCACCTGCTCGCCTCTCGCCAGCCGGATCGCGTTGGGGACGACGATCTGCCCGAATCTCTCCGGGAAGTAGGCGGCGTCGCCGACCCACTGCGGGTTGGTGGCGATCTGGCAGTGGGAGGTCGGGTCGGCGCCCTGGGCGATCACGAAGACGTCCTGCTCGCGGCCCTGCGAGCGGGCCGCGGCGAGCGCTCCGGTGGCGGCGTCGTCGTTGATCGTCAGGACGACGACGCGGTCCTGGCCGGGCAGTGACGTGAGCACGTCTGCGAAACGGGTCTGGTACTGGTCGATCGTGCCGTCGCCGTCGACCTCCTTGAGGTTCTTCGCCTCGCCGCAGACGCCCTCGAACGCTCTCAGCGCGCCGCGCACCCGCTGCTCGTTGATCTCGCCGGTCTTCTTCGCCTCCAGCAGGACGACCGCGTCGTAGTCGCACTCCCACCGCTCCTGCGCGAAGCGGCCGGCGGCCTCGCCGGCGATCGCCCCGGCGCGCGCGTTGTCGGCGCCCATGAACGAGGTCTCGCACGGCGGCTGTCTGATGCTGATCGCGATCACCGGCGCGTCGGGGCCGGCGCTGCAGATCTCGGGCGCCGCCTTCGCGTCGTTCTGGTACTCGATCAGCACGTCGACCTGCTGCGTGCGCAGGTTCTTCGCGCACTCCAGCGCCTTCGCGGCGTCGACCTGCGAGTCGCAGAACAGCAGCCGCGCGCCGGCCCGTCTCGCCTCCGCTCTGATCCCGTCCGAGACGATCTTGACGAACGAGATCTTCTCGCCGTTGGAGATGTAGCCGATCGTCACGCCGTCGCCGGAGCCGGGCTCCGCGCGCTCGAACCTGGCGACGTCGTCGCCTGCGGCCGCGGCCTCCGTGGCGCCGCCCGCCTCTGTCTCCGGCACCTCCGTCGCGCCGTCCGCGGTCGTCGCCGGCACGGCCGGCGGGACGGTCGCCGCTCCCGCCGCGCCCGTCGCTCCGCCGCCGTCGCTGCCCTCGCCGCAGCCGGCGATCGCCAGCGCGGCGACCGCCGCGGCCGTCGCAAGTGCTGCGGGCAGCGCCGATCGACGCGTCCGCCTGGACCCGTTGCTCTCCATCCGTACCCCTTCGACTCTTTCCCGGCACAGCCCTAGAACCGTCACCGGAATCGGTTGCAGATAGCGACCCTAGTGCGAGCGCGAATGCGCCGTCAAGGCGGCGGGGCAGCATGAAGACCAGACGGGCGCGCGCCGTGCAGGCACCGCCCCGTCTCCTCCGACGACGCGCGAGCGGCGGCCCGCGGCGGCTCAGCCGAAGAGCGTCAGGTCGGGCTCGCGCTCGCCGCGCAGCACGCCGAGATCGACCTCGACGCAGGCGATCCCGCGCGACTCGGCGAGGACGCGGGCCTGCGGCTTGATCGACTGGGCGGCGAGCACCCCGCGGCACTCGCCCATCGTCGGATCGAGCCGGATCCGCTCGAGGTAGCGGGTGATCTGCTCGACCGCGTCGATCGTGCCGACGCGCTTGATCTCGACCGCGATCCAGCCGTCGTCCTCGTCACGGCACATCAGGTCGACGGGGCCGATGTCGGTCGGCCACTCGCGCCGCACGAGCCGGAAGCCCTCGCCGCACCAGTGCGGCTGCTCGGCCAGCAGCTCCTGCAGGTGGGCCTCGACGCCGTCCTTCTCCAGCGCCGCCGCCTCGCCCATGTCGTGCGTCACGTCGGAGACGACCTCGACGACGCGGATGTCGAGCCGGTCCTCCTCCCTGCCGGCGAACTTGCGCACGACGATGTGGTCGGCCGACTCCTCGATCGTCGTCGGCGGCGTCATCCAGTTGGAGGGCTTGTACGAGCCGTGGTCGGCGTGCACGAGCACCGAGCCGTCCGCCTTGATCATGATCAGCCGCAGCGCCTCCGGCAGCAGGGCATCGAGCCGGCCCGTGTAACGGACCTCGCAGCGGGCGACGATCAGGCGCATCGGCGGCGAACCGTAGCGAGCCGGCGTGACGGATGGCCGGACGGTCGCCACTCGCCATTCACGGCACCGTCTCCGCCGCAGATGATGGATTGATAGATGCAATCTGTCACGACCCGCCACAGCACCGGTCGCGATTGATAGATTGAATCCATCATGGCCGTCACGGTCTATAGATCACCGCCGCTCGACGCGCTCGATCACGAGGTCCTCTCCCTGATCGACGAACTGCGCGAGCAGATGCGCCATCGCGTCTCCGAGCCGAGACGGTGGAACCAGAACCTGCGGCGGATGACGCTCGCACGCGCTGTTCAGGGGTCGAACAGCATCGAGGGCTACAACGCAAGCCTCGACGACGTCGCCGCCGCGCTCGGCGACGAGCCGACGCTCAGCGCAAGCGAGGAGACCGAGCACGCCCTGCTCGGCTACCGCGACGCGATGACCTACGTGCTCCAGGTCGCCCAGGACGAGACCGCGACGATCGACGAGGGCATGCTGAAGGCGCTGCACTTCATGATGCTCAAGCACGAGCTGGCGAAGAGCCCGGGCCGCTGGCGGCCCGGCTACGTCGGCGTCCGCCACGACGGCAGCGGCGAGATCGTCTACGAAGGCCCCGACGCCGACCGCGTCCCGGACCTGATCGCGGCGATGCTCGACGACCTCGCACAGGACGACGGACCTGTGCTCGTGCATGCCGCCATGGCCCACCTCAACCTCGTGATGATCCATCCGTTCCGCGACGGGAACGGCCGCATGGCCCGCTGCCTGCAGACGCTCGTTCTGGCGCGCGAGCAGATCTCGGCGCCGGTCTTCTCCAGCATCGAGGAGTACCTCGGCCGCAACACGCCCGCGTACTACGACGTGCTGGCCGCGGTCGGCCAGGGCGCGTGGCACCCGGAGCACGATCCGCTGCCGTGGGTCCGCTTCTGCCTCACCGCCCACTATCGCCAGGCGAGGACCCACCTGCGCCGCATTGAGGAGATCGAGCAACTGTGGATTGCCTGCGCTGAACTCGCCGGAGCGCGTTCGCTGCCGGAACGGTCAGTCGGCCCGCTGCTCGACGCTGCGATGGGCTTCCGCATCCGCAACGCGTCCTACCGCTCGCTGACAGAGGCGACCGCCGGCGAGGAGGTCTCCGACCTGACTGCCAGCCGCGACCTCAAGGCGCTCGTCGACGCGGGCCTGCTCGATCCGGTCGGCGCCAACCGCGGCCGCTACTACGTCGCGGCCGCCGACGTGGCGGAGATGCGCACGCAGATCCGCGCGGCACGCCCGCCGCGAGCCGATTACGACCCGTTCGCCGTCGCCCGGGAACGGCTGCAACTGCGACTGCTCGACTGACGCGCGAGACGCACGATCCGTTGCGTTCGCGCGACCTCTTCTTGCACGTTCGCGCGCGATTCCTCTACGATGGATGAGCTTTGTGCTTCTGCTCTGCGCGTCGGGGGAAGATGTGCGCAGGAAGTGCAGAGGACCCAATACACACTCAAAGACCGTGATCATCACCGCTGACACCGAGCGCCCGAGCGCGCACCGCACCGAGACTCGAAGACGGCTCTACGTCTCGTCTCGAAGACGCACGCTCGTCTCGCTCAACTCGTAGATGCACCTGCCGCGCTCGTGGCACGGGATCTGAAAAGCCCAGACGAGCAGCGGTTCGCACCGAACACTGTCAGCAGTTCCTACTAGGAGATCAACGGACCCATGTCTGCCACCGCTTCCAGCACCTCGACCGCCGTCGTCTCGCCTGCTCCGCTCATCTGGCCGGAGCGCGACAACCACACGATCACCGCGGTCGACCTCGCGCCGTCCATCTCGACCGCGGTCGAGCCGCTGCTTCCGCAGCTGCGCCAGCTCTCCGCCCTCGGCGACGCGCTCCGCTCGCTGCAGGCGCTCGACGGCGGCTTCACGAACGAGGCGCACGCCCGCGTCATCGCCGGCCTCTCGGCCGACCTGATGGACGAGCTCGCCGACGCCGACCCGGTCTCGCCCGCGCAGGCCGACCTGATCCGTCGTCGTGCCGCCGCGCTGCGCGAGCTGAAGCACGACAAGGAGATCGCGCACGACGAGGCCGCGCTCGTCGAGGGCCAGGAGCTGTCGATCATCGCCGCGCCGGTCTGCACCTTCCGCAACAAGACGCGCACGCCGCTGCACTCGGTCGTCATCACCGCCGCGCACGAGCAGGGCAACGAGCTGATCGCCGGCCTCGACGCCTCCTCCGACGCCGTCCTCGCCGAGGCCAACGGCCACACCGGCACCAGCGACGTGACCGCGGACAGCCCGTTCGCGATGCAGATCACCGACCTGATCACGATGGGCGGCGAGTCGAACGCCTTTCCGAAGCACTTCTGTTACTTCCTGCCGGAGGACGAGGGCGCCGGCTTCGGCCCCAAGTCGAACAAGACGATCCTCTTCCGCAACGTCTACGGCCTCCGCTACGAGCACATCTCCAAGGCGCTCGGCGACCGCCTCCTGAGCGGCCACAAGCCCTCCCCGGACGTCGACATCCCGTCGGTCCTGATCACCTGGATGCGCGGCCACGACATCGCCCACGCCGTCACGACCCCGCGCGCCGGCAAGGTCGGCCCCAAGGACGTCGGCCACGAGCCGTGGTACTCGCTGCAG
>JAEXXR010000016.1 GCA_023405705.1 Actinomycetes bacterium | reverse complement strand
TCTCTGCGACGCGGGCGGCTCGGCGACGACGTGCGGGTAGTCGCCGCTGTTCCAGCCCGGGAAGTTGCCCTGCGCACGGCAGCCCGGCGCGGGGACGTTTCTGTAGTCGCCGACGGTGTATCTGCCGGCCGCGTCGGCTCTGAAGGCGAACGGGATCAGGTTGATGTAGTCCGTGACGTTGTCGGTCACGCCACCGAGGATCGTCGCGATGTCGCTCGGGTAGTTCGGCACGGGCCGCAAGCCGTTCGTGCACTGGCGCTGCTCGAAGGTCGTCTGGCCCTGGCGGCGAGCTGACGGACCACTCGTGCCGGACACTCGGTAGGCGTTCGGGCGGTTGTATGCGAGCCGGTTCGGATACGTCGCGAGCGACTCCGGCGTCGCAGCTGCGAGGCCACGGATCCAGCCGGCGGTATCCGGGTTGAAGGCAGCGGGAGACCCGTTGGTCGCCGCCGAGAAGTTGCCGAAGAAGGCATCGATCTCGGGCAGATTCTGGCCGAGGAAGGCCAGCACCGGGTTGAAGGTACGCGTGAACGGCTCGAACTGGCCAAGCGCCGGCCGCAGGTCGTCGAGGAACTTCTGGAAGGCCGGGAGGCCTCTGTACGAGGCTGTGATCAGCGGCCCGAGGTCGACGAAGAAGTCGCGGAACGACGGCGCGAGGCGTTGCAGCGACTGCAGCGTCGGGCTCAGCTCCTGCGCGACCGGCCGCATCTGCGTGACGAGCGGGTTGGTCTCACGCGCGAACCGGTCGAGCCGCTCGACCGTCAGCTTCGACTCCTGCTCGAAGGTCGGCAGGATGCGGAAGATCTCCTGCAGCGACTCGTTGCGCGTCGCCAGCGTGCCGAAGACGGCGTTGGCGTTCGTGATCAGCCCGGTCAGCTGGTCCTGGCGCGCGCTGAGCGCGGCGAAGACGTCGCCGGTGTTTCTGAACAGCGCGCGAACGGCCGGCTCCTGACGGTTGGCGATCTCGACCAGGTCGGCGGTCTCGGTCGCGAACGCCGGCAGGTTGCCGAGCGCGTCGTTGAACGACTGCCCGCGGCCTCTCAGGCCGGCCGCCTGCGACTGCATCCAGACCTGGAAGTCGCGGCGCGTGCGCTCGTCGAGTGAGCGGAAGATCTCGTCGAGCTCGACCGTTCTCTGCACCGCTCCGACCGGCAGCGAGCCGCCCTCGGCGAGCAGGCCGCCGGACTTGTCACCAGGCGTCAGCTCGACGTAGGTCTCGCCGAGCAGCGTCTTCTGCCGCAGGATCGCGCGCGTGTCCTTCGGGATCGGCGCGTAGCGCTCGTCGAGCTGGAGCGTCGCGTCGGTCGTCTCGCCCGGGCCGAGCTCGAGCTTGACGACCTTGCCGACGGGGACGCCGGAGATGCGCACGTCGGCCTGCTGGGCGAGCTGCGTCGCCTCGGGAAAGTAGGCGTGGAACTGGTAGCCCTTCGGCTTCAGCGGAACCGCGCCGCCGAAGGAGATCCACAGGTACAGGAGCAGCCCGAAGCAGGACAGGGCGAAGCCCGCCATGACGAGGATGCGGCCGAGTGTCGGTGCTTGCTTCTGCATCTCAGTGCTCTCCGCTCATCAGCAGAGCTCCGGTCTCTCCGGGAAGTTGGCCAGCTGAGCCGCGAGCGTGAGCGCAGCTGCCTTCGGATCGTTACCGCCCTTGACGCCTGAGACCGCCGCCGTGTTCGCGCAGCTCATGTACAGGTTCGAACGCAGCATCGCACCCATCGCGTCCTGCATCGAGGTCGCCGAGTTAGCGAGGTGGCCGAGCCACGTCAGGTAGAAGAGGTAGCTCTCCGTCGTACCGCTGCTCGGGCGGTACGCGAGCGCGTTGAAGAATCTGTTGAAGAACCCGAAGCTGGTCGTCAGGTCGGGCGTCGCGGCGGCGAGCTGGCTCGCGGCCGGGCGAAGCGTCTTGATCACGGGCGTCGCGGTCTGCGTGAACGGGCGGATCTGATCGCGGATGATCGGCGTCGTCTCGATCAGGAACGGCCGCGTCGCCTCCAGCGCCGGGCCGAGGTTGCGCGCGAACGGCCGCAGCGCCTCCAGCGCGGGGCCGGCCTCGTCAGCGAACTCGCCCGTCGCGGACAGCGCCGTCTCGGTCTGCTGCAGCGTCCCGGGCAGCTCGGCGATCAGCTGCTCGATGTTGTCGCCCTGGTCGGCGAAGCGGCGCAGGGACGCCTGCGAGGCGTCGACGAAGCGCGTCAGCTCGCGGTTGTTTCTGCCGAGCGCCTGCGTGAACTTGCCGAAGTTGGTGATCGCGCGTCTGATGTGTCTGCGCCGCTTGACCAGCAGCTCGGAGGCGCGCTTGCCGTCTCTGGCGAGCGGGTCGAACATGCGGAACGCCTGCGCCAGCTCCTCGCCGTTGCCGTCGAGGCCGGTCGCGGCGCCGTTCAGCAGCAGCTGCAGATAGGCGCGCGTGTCGCCGTCGAGGACGGCGAGCAGCTCGTCGAGGTTGACGTCCGGGAGCGTCTGCGAGACCGGGATCGTGTACCCCTCCTCGACCTGGCCGCGGCCGCCCTCTCTGGAGCCGGGGTCGAGCTCGACGACCATGTCCTTGAGGCCGGTCTTCGGCCGCAGCAGCATCGTCGCGTTCGGGTAGATCTCGGCGTATCTCTCGTTGATCCGCATCGTGACGAGCGCACGCCCGTCCTTCAGCTCGACGTTGGAGATCTCGCCGACCTGGACCCCGGCGATGTCGACCGTCTGGCCCTGGCCCGGCGTGACCGCCTGGGCCGTCTCGAACTCGCCCTTGATGATGAAGTCTTCTCTGCCGACGATCGGCACCCAGCCGGGCAGGTAGATCCGCTGGTGGGCGAGGACGTAGCCGCCGACTATCGCTGCGACGATCACGAGCGCGATGATCGCGATGAAGTCGCGGAGGTGCTTGCGGATCGCCAGCTTCATCTCGTCTCGTCTCCCGCGAGCGGGTTCAGGCGCGACAGCAGCTGCGCACCGAGCGAGGGCGTCGTGTTCGCGCCCGCCTCGACGGCCTCAGCAGCGGCGGTGGTCGCAGGCGGTGTCGTTCCCGGAGTTCTTCTCACGATCGGCGGCGGCGTCGGCACCTGGATGCTCTGCGGCGCGGGGCCGGGACCGGCGAGCGGCCCGTTGAGATCGGGGCGACGGCTCTGGTGGCACGGCACCGAGGTGTTGACGGTGGGCGCCGTCGCCGGGAAGAGCGGGCGTGTGCCGAGCGGCTGCTCGGTGTGGTTGCCGACGAGCGTTCTGAGGTCGGCCGGCGCGTTTCTCTTCATGACCTGCGTGCCAGCCTTGACCTGCCACTCACCGCCGCCGGCGGCAGCACGCAGGAACGTGCCGTTGCCGTCGAAGCCCTGCCCGACGCTCGTCATGCCGACGAGGCCGTACCAGAACTCCTTGTAGCTCTCGACGACGCTGCCGTCGGCGCGGCGGGTCGTGTGCGCGCCGTCCTGCAGGCCGACGTTGCCGGTCGGCAGGATCACCTTCGAGAAGCACTGCGAGAAGTTGTTGATCTGCGGAAGCAGCTCCATCGACTCGTCGGCCAGTCTCGCGAGGTCGGCGGTCGCCGGCGTCAGCTCTCTCATCAGGCCCTGCAGCTCATCCGGGCCGAGCAGCGCGCGCGTCTGCGCTATCCACGGGAAGGAGGCGTCGACCGTCGCGGCCGTCTGGCGGACGCCCGGCAGGATCTCCTTAGCGAACGCGCGCACGGACGGCAGCGCGTCGTCGACGGAGCGCAGCGACGCTCTCGCGGTCGCGAGCGTGCCGGGCAGCAGCCGGATCGAGTCCGACAGCGCGCCGCTCTGGTTGGCGAAGGCCGCGGCGGTCAGGTTGAGGTTGACGATCAGGTCCTGCAGCTGGCGCTCGCTGCCCTCGAGCCCTCTCGACAGTCTCGCAATCGCCGCGATCGTGCGCGAGATGTCGCGCGGGTCCTCGCCCAGCAGCGCGTCGCCGATCACGGCGGCGCCCTTCAGCGCCGGGCCGGCGTCGGTGTAGGAGCGGTTGATCGCTTCTGCGCCGGTCAGGCCGCGCACCTCCGGCGGCAGCTCGGCATCCTGCTCGGCGGTCGGCTTCGAGTTGAGCGCCGTCCCATACTCCTTCAGGAGGATCTGCAGGTCCTCGCGCGAGTCCGACTGCAGCGCGGTCAGCAGCTCGTCGAGCTGCACCGGCGTCGAGGTCTGCGCGACGCCGATCGTGCCGCCGTCGGGGACGTCGGGCGAGCCGGGCGTGCCGGGCTTCAGGTCGACGAAGAAGTTGCCCTCGAGGAAGATGCGCGGCCGGATCTTCAGCGTCGCGTCCTCGTGGATCGGCAGGCCCTCGTCGGTGATCTCCATCTTGACGGCGGCGTAGTCGGTGTCCTCGTACTGCGTGACCGACTTGACCTTGCCGACGTTGACGCCGGCGATGCGGACCGGAGAGCCGGCGCGGAGGTTGTTGGCCGTCTCGAAGACGGCCGTGACCTGGTAGCCGCTCGTGAAGGGGATGTCCTTCGCGAAGGCGAGGTAGATCGGGATGATCAGCAGCACGATCGCGACCATCCCGAGCCGGAAGCGACTCCACTGCTTCTTGCGCGTCGGCGGGACGGCGCGGCTGTCTCTTCTGCCGCTCATCTCGTGGGCTCCGGAGCCGCAAGCGGGTTTCTCGGGACTATGTAGCGGGTCGTCGGCGTCTGACCAGACGGATTGCCGAGCACCGTTCTGCCGATCTCGTAGTCCTCGACGCCAGCGAGGCAGACGCCGTTCTGTCCCGGTGCCCCGACGTACGGGTACGGGTTCGTGTGCAGGTGGTTGGTCGGATCGCCGGTGAAGGTCGTCGGACCGTCGGCCGGCGCGGAGGCGGGACCACCCTCGGAGTTTGGACCGATCGGACCACCAGACGGGATCATCGTTATCCACGAGCCCTGCGGTCTCGTACCCGAATCGTGGTCGTAGAGCGCGCGGTTAGCGTTCGCCAGCAACAGGCCAACGTAGTTGCACGTCGTCTGGATCGACGAGAGGTTCTCGATCGTCGGCGAGAGGATGTTCACCGTTCTGTGCAGGCCGGCGATGCCGAGCGGCACGCGCGGATCCTCCGCGAACGCCTCAAGCGATCTCATCGAGCGGGCCAGCCGCTCGTTGAGGGCGGAGGCGCGCATGATCGTTCTCGTGCCGACCGTGAACGCCTCGGCCAGCTCCGGCGCCGACGCGCGCAGCGCCTGCGCGCCCGGCTGCAGGTCGCGGAAGAGGCCGGCGCTGTTCGCGAGGAAGACGCGCTGGAACGGGAAGGCCTCGATCGCCGCCTCCATCGCCGGCGGGCCGCCGGTGATCGAGTCCTGCAGGTACGGGCGGGCGACGTTGGCGAAGGCGTTGAAGGTCGTCGCGAGGTTGCCGAACAGCTGGCCCTGCTGCTCCGCGACGGGCGCGACGGCGCCGGCGGTGCGCGCGAGCGCCTGGAAGAACTCGGCCAGGCCGGTCTCCGGCGACGTGATGTTCTGCAGCACCGGGATCAGGTCGCGCGTCAGCGGGTCGAGCTCGACGATCGCGTTGTTGAGATCGAGTCCGCGGCCGGCGAGCGCCTCGCTGAAGATCTTCAGGTTCTCTCTGTTCGCGATCCGCGTTCTCTCGTCGAACATGTTGAGGAACTGGTCGATCTCGACCGGCTCCGGCGTCGCCTGTGCGAGCTGGATCCCGTCGCCGTCGGCGAGGCCCTCTCTGGAGGCGCCGCGCGTGATCTCGAGGTACTTGAGGCCGACCGCGGAGCGCGGGCGGACGATCACCGTCGAGTCGGCCGGCAGCGGGTCGACCTCGGTGTCGAGCTTCAGCGTCAGTCTCGCCGTCACTCTGCCGTCTCTGTGCGCGACGGGATCGATCGCGGAGATGATCCCGACGCGGTCGCCGCCGATCCGGACCTCGTTGCCCGTCACCAGGTTGGCGGCGTCGGGCACGTTCGCGTAGATGTTGTACGTCGGCACGAACGGCAGGCCGTTGTTCGCGTTGTAGGCGAGGAAGACGGCGACGATCACGACCAGCACGGTCGCGGCGCCGATCAGCACCGGGTTGGCCGCCACGGAGGTGCTGCGCCTCATGGGGTCGCCTCGCTTCCGAGCAGGTAGCCGAGGACGCCGGCGCGTGGGTCGGTCTCTGTCGCAGTGCCATTCTCCGCGCCGTCTGCCGGCGTCCCGTCCGCATCTGCCTCGTCAGCAGCGCGCTCGCTCGTCCCGCCAAGGCCGAGCGCCGGAAGCGTCAGCGCGTTTGAAGTCTGCTGTTCACCGCCCGCATCGCCGACCGACTCAGGAGTGCTCGACGCGGCCGCTCCCTCGATCCGCGCGATGCGGTTGAAGTTGACGTCGCATTGCGAGTTCGGCCGCACCGCGTACGCGAGGCACGAACCGTTGAGGTACGTGAACACCCGCAGGTAGTGCCCCACGCTGTCGTAGCCGTTGAGCGCGCCGGAGAAGCCGAGCACGGTGCCCATGAAGCGGTCGATGCCGTGCTGCTGCTCCAGGTCCGAGAGACCGACGGCGAGGTTTCTCGCCAGCGGGCCGGTCGCGGCCGCGAGGCCGCGGACGTCCTGGATCACCGGTCTGGCGGCGACGAGCGCTCTTCTCGTCACGTCGGCGGCGTCGCCGAGCGTACGGAAGGTCGGCAGCGCCGCCTCCGAGAACGGGCCGAGCTGCTCGAAGATCTGGTTGACCGACGGCGCCGCGGCTCTCAGGTCCGCGAAGACCGGCGTCGCCTCGGTCGAGAACTCCTCGAGTCTCGCCATCGTCTGCTGCAGCTCGGTGAGGAACTGCGGGAACAGCTCGAAGTTGCGCTCGAGCGCGTCGCCGACCTCGGCCGTCGCCTCGGCGGTGACGCCGGCCTTGTCGACGAACTCGGAGATCTTGTCGGCCTCGCGGGCGACCGGCGCGAGCGCCGCGTCGGAGTCCTCCGCCAGCTGCGCGAGCACTCTGTTCTGGTCGGCGAGGATCTTGATGAACTGGTCGAGCTCGTCGAGCGCTGGGAAGGCGCGGCGGACGACCGCTCTCAGCTCGTCGCCGTTGCCGGCGACGCCGGTGCCGAACTCGTTGAGGATCAGCGCGAACCGCTGCTGCTCGGGCAGGCGCATGATATTGCCGACCATGTCGAGGTCGACCGCCGACTGCGTGTTCTCGACCGGCAGCAGGTACTGACCCTTGCCGGGACCCTCCTCGATCTTTCTCAGCGCCGGCGCCTGCTCCTGGCCGTTCGCCTTCGGCTGCGTCAGCTCGCAGGCGACGTACTTCTCGCCGAGCAGCGACTGCAGCCGGACGGCGCACTTCGCGTCCGACTTGAACGATCTGAAGGCCGGGTCCTCGATCTTCAGGACGACGACCGCCTTCTTCTCCGGCGTGACGTCGAGCGAGTCGATCGTGCCGACGACGACGCCAGCGACCTTGACGTCCTCCCCGGGGACGAGGAAGCCGGCGTTGTCGAAGATCGCGCGGACCTTGTAGCCGCTGTCGTCACTGGTCGCGCCGGTGCCGATCACGAGCACGACGAGGACGGCGACCACGAGGGCGGCGATGGCGAGCAGGCGTCTCACGGGCCGACCAGGGTGTCGGAGGGATCGCAGTCGCCGCCGGGCGCGAGCCACGGGTTGGAGCCGTCGGGACGGGGCTGGCTGGCGGAGCCGGGGCAGCGCCGCAGCGCGTCGCCTCTCTCGCCGGCGAAGCGCTCGGACGGCGGGATCGGCTGGAGCGTCTGGCTGCCGTCGGCCCCCTGCAGGTATCTGAAGGCGCCGAAGATCGGCAGCGCGCGAGCGTAGTGGCCGTTGCCGTCGTAGTTGGCCGTCGCCTGTCCGCTCGACTGGATCCAGCCGACCAGCTCGGGCGTGTACGGACGCAGGAAGTCGAGCACCGGCTGGCCCTGGCGCATCGCGTCGATCGAGTTCTTGAAGGTCGGCGAGGCGATCCGCTGCAGCGCCGGCTGCATCTTCACGAGGTCGGTCGCGTCGTTGCCGGGGCCGGGCGTGTTCACGAGCGCGCTCAGGTCCTCGAAGGTCGGGACGGCGGCGTCGACCAGCGGCCGGAACTCGCGGAAGAATCTGTCGAGGTCTCTCGTCGCCGGGTAGGAGGCCTCGACCAGCGGGTCGAGGTCGTCGATCGCGGCGCGCAGGTCGCGGAAGGTCGTGTTCGCCTCGCGCAGCGTGCCGGGCGCCTCGACCAGCGCCTGCGAGAAGCTCTGGTTCTGGCTGGCGATCGCGCCGAACATCGCGTTGAGCGAGCCGACCATCTGCGTCAGCTCGCCCCGCCGCTCGGAGACCGCGGACATCACGCGCGCGGTGGAGACGATCGCGTCCTCGAGGATTCTGTCGTCGCGCGACATCTCGCGCACGAGGCGGGTCGTCGAGGAGAGCGCCGGGCTGAAGTACTTGGCGGCCTCCGAGACCTCTCTCTCCTTGCCCGCATACTGGGTCGCGCCACCCTGGATCACGTCCTGGAGCCCCTTGCGGGTTCTCTCGTCGAGCGTGTTGAAGAGCTGGTCGAGGTCGACGACGGTCGTCGTTCTCTCGACGCCGAGCGTCGCGCCGTCGGCCAGCTCGGGCGCGTTGTTCGGCCCGGGCGACAGCGCGATGTAGCGGTTCGCGACCGACGAGAGCGAGGCGAGGCGGATCGTCGCGGTCGTGCCCTCGTGCAGCGGCGCGTACGGCTCCTCGACGGTGATCGTCACCTCGGCGAGGTTGTCGTCGGTGAGCGTGATGTCGTCGACGTTGCCGACGCGGCGGCCGCCGACCTGCACGTCGTTGCCTCTCACGAGCTGGCCGGCCGTCTGGAAGACCAGTCTGTACTGCTTGCCCCCGCCGCCGCCGAGCAGCACGATCGCCACGACGGCGACGACGAGCAGCAGCGCACCGAGCGCCGCACCGCGCGCGACGGTCATGCCGTCACCGTCCGCGGTCGGCGGGCAGCGCAGCTGTGGCGAAGCGACTGAGAGGTCGAGTGGGGCAAAAGTCTAAGGCTCAGGTTGAGAGTCAGGGTTGGCCGGAGGGCCTACTCCATGCCGAGGGGGCCCTGGGACTCCCCGCTGAGGAACTGGCGGACGAAGGGGTTCTCGGATGCGAACAGGTCTCTCGCGGGACCCGACTCGACGATCCGCCCACGCCACAATACGGCGATGAACTCGGCGACGCGCCGGGCGCTCGCGATGTCGTGCGTGATGACCACGTAGGCGCCGCCGTTCTCGGCGTGGACCTCCTTGATCAGCTCGCACAGCAGCGCGGTTCGGACCGGGTCGAGGCCGGAGTCGGGCTCGTCGAAGAGGACGATCTCGGGGTCGAGCACGAGCGCGCGCGCGAAGCCCGCGCGCTTGCGCATGCCGCCCGACAGCTCGTTCGGCATCTTGTCGTGGGAGCCGGCGAGGCCGACCTCCTTCAGGCGCCTGTTGACGATCTCGGAGATCTCGTCCTCGCCCTTGTCGGTGTGCTGCCGCAGCGGGAAGGCGACGTTGTCGTACAGGTTCATCGACCCGAACAGGGCGCCGTCCTGGAAGAGCACGCCGAACTTCTTGCGCATCTCGAAGAGGTCGTCGTCGACCATGTTCGGGACCGACTCGCCGTGGACGAGGATGTCGCCCTGGTCGGGGTAGAGCAGCCCGACCATGTGCTTGATGCAGACCGACTTGCCCGTGCCCGACGGCCCGAGGATCATCGAGATTCTGCCCTCGGGGATGCCGAGGTTGAGGCCGCGCAGCACTCTGTTGCGGCCGAAGGCCTTGTGCACGTCGACGAACTCGACGGCGTCCTCGACGCCCTCGACGGCGTGGCGCGCCTCGGTGTGCCAGCGGAACTCGTCCTCGTCGCCCTCGGCAGCCGGGCTCGGCGCGTTCTCGGAGACGACCGAGACGCGCGGCTCGGCGCGGTCGCGGTCCTCGCGCTCGTAGAGCTCCAGCTCGCCGGGCTCGTCCTCGAACTCGCCGAGCACCTCGGGCTCGTCCTGCTCGAGCACCTCGCCGCCGACGGCGTCGCGCTCGTCGGCCGCGGCGGCGGCGCGCAGCTCATCCGCGCGCTCGTCGTCGAGCCGGTCCTTGTCGGAGTCGGAGCGACTCACGGCGTTCCTCCAATGTCGGGCGCGGACGTCATCAGCGGATCAGGTTGATCTCGGGGTGGGTCGCCAGCAGCGTCTGCGTGAAGACGTAGTTGAAGGCGAAGATGCCCATGAACGCTATGACGACCGCCTGGTTGACGGCGCGGCCGACGCCCTCGGCGCCGCCGGACGCGGTCATCCCCTTGTAACAGCAGACGATCGCGATGATCGCGCCGAACAGGGTCGTCTTGAGCAGCGACCCCCACAGGTCGGTCGTCGACGCGTTCGTCAGGAAGGTCGCGAAGAACGGCCCGAGCGGGGCGCCGTTGACGAGCGTGGCGATCACGCCGCCGAAGATGCCGAACAGGAGCGCGTAGATGTCGAACAGCCCCGTCACCAGCATCAGCGCGAGGAAGCGCGGCACGACGAGGTTCTTGACCGGGTCGACGCCGAGCACCTGGAGCGCGTCGAGCTCTTCGCGGATCTTGCGCGCGCCGAGGTCGGCCGTGATCGCCGTGCCGGCGACGCCGGCGAGCACGATCGCGGTCACGAACGGCGCGAACTCGCGGATCGACGCGAGCACGAAGAAGCCGCCGAGCCGGTCGAGCGCCCCGAACAGGACGAGGAAGTTCGCCGCCTGCAGGCCCGGGGCGCCGTAGCCGAACGCCACCGTCGAGACGAGCAGCGGGAACCAGCACAGCTTCAGGGCGAACAGGAACTGGGAGATGAACTCGCCCCCGTAGGGGTACGGGGGACGGATCGCGGAGACGATCGTCTTCCCCGTCAAGATCATCATGTCGCCGATCTCTTCGAGCGCGTTCCGCGTGGGGAGCAGCGCTCGGTCGGCAACCGTTCGGACCATCTCTCTCCGTCCTCCCTGGAAAAGCAGGCGAAGCTGCCTCATTGGCACCTTCTGCGCAGAAGCGTATGACACGGCTCCGACGCATGCCAAACGAGAACCGTCGCGCGTCTCGATCCAAGAGACACGCCGATCTATATACAACTGGGACGGGCCTTCGCGCGGCGTCGCTACCGGCGGACGCCGACCCATCCCCGTGCTATGTTCGCGCCGCTGTGAACGGGCGAGGAGCGATCGTGCGAGGGAGAGCTGCGGCGGTGGCCGCTGCCGCGTTGGCGTTCGCCGGCTGCGGCGGGGGAAACGAGCGCCAGGACGCCGACGTCCCGGAGGCGACCTACACGGTCTCCGAGCCGGTCGTCGACTTCCCCAGAAGACAGGACCTCGCCGAGGACGCGGTCGTCACGATCGCCGTCAGAAACACGGGCGACAGAGAGATCCCGAACCTCGCCGCGACGATCGAGGCCGGCAGAGACGGCACGACGGCGGCGGCCTTCGGAACGCTCAGCACGCAGAAGGGCCTCGCGTCGCGCTCGCGCCCCGTCTGGATCGTCGACGAGGGCTACGGCGCGACCGCCTTCGCCAATACGTGGGCGATCGGCCCCGTCGCCCCCGGCGAGACCGGCACCTTCAGATGGCGTATCTCCTCGACGCGCGCCGGCAGATGGGACGTCGCCTGGCGCCTCGCCGGCGGCCTCGGCAACAGAGCGAGAGTCGAGCTGGCCGACGGCGAGCCCGCGCGCGGCTCG
Organism: Actinomycetes bacterium; assembly: GCA_023405705.1. The sequence continues at coordinate 10,928 of JAEXXR010000016.1, read as the reverse complement.
GTCGTCGTCGACGTCTCGAGCCTCCCCGGCCAGGCGCGCGTCGACGCGAACGGCGACGTCGTGCGCGTCTCCGGGCGCGACTTCGACGAGAACACCCGTTAGCGCGTCGCCGCCTCTCTCCCCCCGCAGCCGCTGCCGCGGAGCCGTTGCGCGCTGCCGGTCTCGTCAGCCGCGCTCGCGCGCGCGAGGCCGATTTGGACATTTGGACAAACGGCTCCCGGCGCGTCCTCGCGCCGCGCGCCTGCCGCCCTTCCCGCCGCAGAGCAAAGGCCCGCGGCGCCGAAGCGCCGCGGGCCCCTGTCGCACGGACCGGCACCGCCCGTCATTACGATGCCGGAGCCGAGTTCGGACATCTCCGATCGAGCTGCGGCGTGGCGGCCGGCAGCTCGGCTGCACTCTCTCTCGTTGGGGCTCGCGGCCCCTCCCGGACCGGGTCTCCCGTTGACCCGGACGGCTCATGCGTTGACGGTGACCGGGAGTCTGCGGAAGCGGCGCCGCGCGATCTTTGGCCATCTGTCGAAAGATCGCGGCGAGCCCTTCGCCACGGCGCGCGGCGTCCTGTGCGCTGTTACACGCGCGAGCGCCCGCAGGCGCAGAGTTCGTGACATCTGCCGCAGGTCAGCGCGGAGAACCGGGCACGCGTCGCTTTAGACATGCGGATAGTGTCGTTTCAGCAGAACCTTCGTAGGCTCGCTGCGCACGGAAATCACGAGCCACCGTCCCATGCCGCCAGAACAGCCGCGGCGCCGCTCCGGGGAGCCCCGGCTGCGGGACGATGGAAAGGAACAACCCGTCTATGCCCAGACTCCGTCAAGAGAACGTCATTGCGGCCCAGTGGTCCCCCAACGGCGCCACGCTCGGGGCGCAGGACCTGACGAATCCCGACAACCAGGTGTTCGGCGCGAACGTCTTCAGCCCTGCCGAGCAGCGCAAGCGCCTGCCGAAGGCCGTCTACAAGCAGCTCCAGTCGACGCTGGAGAACGGCGAGGCGCTCGACAGCTCGCTCGCCGACGCCGTCGCGCTCGCGATGAAGGAGTGGGCGCTGGAGCGCGGCGCGACCCACTACGCGCACTGGTTCCAGCCGCTGACGGGCTCGACCGCCGAGAAGCACGACTCCTTCTACAGCCCGGCCGGCGACGGCACGGCGCTCGCCGAGTTCTCCGGCAAGGAGCTGATCCAGGGCGAGCCGGACGCGTCCTCCTTCCCCACCGGCGGCATCCGCGCGACCTTCGAGGCCCGCGGCTACACCGCCTGGGACCCGACCAGCCCGGCGTTCATCCTCGAGAACCCCAACGGCGCGCTGCGCTGCATCCCGACCGCCTTCGCGTCGTGGACCGGCGAGGCGCTCGACAACAAGATCCCGCTGCTGCGCTCGATGGAGGCGCTCTCCAACTCCGCCGTCCGCGCCCTGCGGCTGCTCGGCGACGAGGAGGCCCAGCGGATCTTCACGACCGTCGGCGCCGAGCAGGAGTACTTCCTGATCGACGAGCAGTACTACTTCGAGCGCCCCGACCTGCTCACGACCGGCCGCACGCTGTTCGGCGCGCAGCCGCCGAAGGGCCACGAGCTCGACGACCACTACTTCGGCTCGATCCCGGAGCGCGTGCTCGCGTACATGCTCGAGGTCGAGGACGAGCTGGCGAAGCTCGGCGTGCCGATCAAGACGCGCCACAACGAGGTCGCGCCGGCCCAGTACGAGATCGCGCCGATCTTCGAGAACTCCAACGTCGGCTCCGACCACCAGCAGCTGACGATGCAGGTGCTGCAGAACGTCGCCCGCCGCTACGGCCTCGTCTGCCTCCTGCACGAGAAGCCGTTCGCCGGCGTCAACGGCTCCGGCAAGCACAACAACTGGTCGATGGGCACCGACACCGGCCTGAACCTGCTCGAGCCGGGCGCGACGCCGCACGACAACCTCTCGTTCCTGTTCTTCTGCACGGCCGTCATCCAGGCCGTCGACAAGCACCAGGGGCTGCTGCGCGCGACGGCCGCCGGCCCGGGCCAGGACCACCGCCTCGGCGCCAACGAGGCGCCGCCGGCGATCATCTCGATCTTCCTCGGCAGCGAGCTCGAGGGCGTCTACGCGGCGATCGAGAGCGGCGAGGCGAGCGAGTCGAAGGCGGGCTCGCTGCTCGGCCTCGGCACCCCGGTGCTGCCGCCGCTGCCGCTCCACGGCGGCGACCGCAACCGCACGAGCCCGTTCGCCTTCACCGGCAACAAGTTCGAGTTCCGCGCGATCGGCTCGACGCAGTCCGTCGCGCTGCCGAACACGGTCCTCAACACGATCGTCGCCGAGGCGATCGACGACCTCGCCGGCCAGCTCGAGGAGGCGCTGAAGGGCGGCGCGTCGCTCGAGGACGCGCTGCGCCCGGTGCTGCAGAAGAGCTACGCCGCGCACAAGCGCGTCGTCTTCGACGGCGACGGCTACTCGCAGGAGTGGCACGACGAGGCCGAGCAGCGCGGTCTGCTCAACCTCCGCACCACCCCGGACGCGCTGCCGTACTTCGTCAAGGAGACCACGGTCGCAGCGTTCGAGCACTACAGAGTGCTGTCGGAGCGCGAGCTGGAGTCCCGCTACGAGGTCTTCACCGAGCAGTACGCGGTCAAGATCAACATCGAGGCCGAGACGGCCGCCTCGATCGCCCGCACGCTGCTGCTGCCGGCCGCCCTGAGGCAGCTCGCGCTGGTCAAGGACTCCGGCATCGCGTCGCTGGTCTCCGAGACGCAGGCGCTGGTCGAGGAGTTCGTCACCGCGATCCAGGCGCTGGAGTCGGTCAACCGCAAGGAGAACCAGCAGGACGAGCCGCCGGCGACGTGGGCGAACTTCCTGCGCGACAACGTCATCCCCGCGATGGACAAGGTCCGCGAGGTCGCCGACAAGCTGGAGAAGAACGTCGCCGACGATCTCTGGCCGCTGCCCAAGTACAGCGAGGTCCTCTTCATCAAGTAGGCCCTCGCGACAAGCGGTGCTCGCGCCTCCATCCTGCGCGAGCGTCCTGCGGCCCCCGGCGCTCCTCCCCGCGGAGCGCCGGGGGCCGTGTCGTTTCAGGGACCGCCCGAGCAGCGGTCAGGCGCGGGCGGGCATGCGGGCGGCGCGGAAGCCGCGTCAGGCGCCGACGGCGCGGCGGATCGCCCGGTCGATCGCCTGCGGGGCGAGCACGTGCTCGATCACCATGATCGCCGCGCCGACGATGCCGGCGCGGTCGCCGAGGCCGCTCGGGACGACCTTCAGGTCCTCGGTCGCCAGCGGCAGCGAGCGCTGGAAGATCACCTCGCGCACCCCGGCCAGCAGCTGCTGGGAGGACTGGCCGACGTCGCCGCCGATCACGATCACCTCGGGGTTGAAGAAGTTGACGCAGCCGGCCAGCACCTCGCCGAGGTTGCGGCCGGCGTCGCGCACGAGCTGCGTCGCCGGCGCGCTCCCCTCCTTCACGAGCCGCGCGACGTCCCGGCTGGTGCGGGCGTCGAGGCCCTGCTCGGCGAGCCGCCGGGCGAGCGCGGCGCCGCCCGAGACCGCCTCCAGGCAGCCGCTGTTGCCGCAGCGGCAGGGGGTCTCGTCGCCGGCGAGGCGGATGTGGCCGATGTCGCCGGCGGCGCCCTTGGCGCCGTGGTGGATCGCGCCCCTCGCGACGATCCCGCAGCCGATGCCGGTGCCGACCTTGATGAACAGCAGGTGGCCGAGGTCGCGCCAGTTGGCCCAGTGCTCGCCGAGCGCCATGATGTTGACGTCGTTGTCGACGAGCACGGGGGCGTCGCGGCGGCGCGCGAACCAGCCGGGGATCGAGAAGCCGTCCCAGCCGGGCATGATCGGCGGGCTGGCCGGCTCGCCGCGGTCGAAGGCGACGGGGCCGGGGACGCCGAGGCCGATCCCGCGCACGGCCGCGCTCGACCTCCCCGCCTGCTCCAGCAGCGCGCCGAAGCGCTCGTCGACGGTGGCGAGCACGGTCTCGGGGCCGGCGGCGATGTCGAGCTCCTCGACCTCCTCGGCGAGCGCGGCGCCTCCGAGGTCGCAGACGGCGAGGCGGCCGTGCGTGACGCCGAGGTCGCCGCAGAGCACGACGCCCGAGCTGTCGTTGAAGGCGAGCCCGCTCGGCGGGCGCCCGCCGGTCGAGTCGCCGCCGGCCGCCTCGTAGACCAGCTCGTGCCGCAGCAGCGTGTCGACGCGCTGGGAGATCGTCGAGCGGGCGAGGCCGGTGCGGCGCCCCAGCTCGGCGCGCGTGAGCGTGCCGGCGTCGCGGATCACGCGCAGCAGCGCGCCGGCGCTCGCCGCCTCGCCGGCGAGGGGCCGCGACTCCCCGTCGTGATCGTCATGGGCTGCCACGTCCGCAAGTAAAGCATGACGAGACCACCAACTTTTGCTCGGTGTAAAGCAAGAGACCGGGTAGATCGTTCGCAGTCCGACACCCTTTTGCTTGACATTCAGTCAAAACCTGTGGGAAGGTCGGCCCATGAGTGGAGGAGCTCTGCGGGTCGGCGTCGTCGGCGCCGGCTTCATCGGTGCCGTGCACGCCCGTTCGGCGCGGCTGGCGGGCGCCCGGCTGGTCGCCGTCGCCGCCTCGACGCCGGCCTCCTCGCGGGCTGCGGCGCAGCGGCTCGGCGCCGAGCGCGCCTGCGACACCGGCGAGCAGCTCGTCGCCGCCGACGACCTCGACGTCGTCCACGTCTGCTCCCCCAACCACCTGCACCTGCCGCTGGCGCGCGCCGCGCTGGAAGCCGGCAAGCACGTCGTCTGCGAGAAGCCGCTCGCGCTCGACGCCGACGGCGCCGCGGAGCTGGTCGCCACCGCCGACGCCAGCGGGCTGCAGGCGGCGGTCCCGTTCGTCTACCGCTACTACCCGATGGTGCGGGAGGCGCGCGAGCGCCTGCGTGCCGGCGCCAGCGGGCCGCTGCACCTGCTCCACGGCACCTACCTGCAGGACTGGCTGTCGCTGCCGGCCGACGCCAACTGGCGCGTCGAGCGGGCACTCGGCGGCGCCTCGCGCGCCTTCGCCGACATCGGCTCGCACTGGTGCGACCTCGCCGAGTTCGCCTCCGGCCATCGGATCGCCCGCCTCAGCGCGCGCACCGCGACGGTCGTCCCCGAGCGCAGCGCGGCGGGCACGACCGCGTTCGCGCGCGGAGACGGCAGCGGGCCGCGCCAGGCGGTCGACACCGAGGACGTCGCGCTCGTCCAGTTCGAGACCGACGGCGGCGCGCTCGGCTCGGTCGTCGTCAGCCATGTCTCCCCGGGCCGCAAGAACCGCCTCTGGATCGAGTGGGACGCCGCCAGCGCCGCGCTCGCCTTCGACCAGGAGCATCCGGAGACGCTGTGGTGCGGACGGCGCGAGGGCGTCTCGCTCGCGCTCCGCGACGGCGCGACCCTCAGCGCCCCGGCGGCGCGCTTCGCCAGCCTCCCCGCCGGCCACCCGCAGGGCTACGCCGACTGCTTCGACGCCTTCGTCGCCGACGTCTACGCGGCGATCGCCGAGGGCGAGCCGCCCGAGGGGATGCCGCGCTTCGCCGACGGCCGCCGCGCCGTCCAGATCACCGAGGCGGTGCTCGATTCGGCCGCCGCCGGAGGCGCCTGGACCGCGGTCCCCACCCCTGCGACGACGGAGGTGCGCCCGTGAAGCTCGGCCTGCTGACCGCCTGCATGCCGGAGCGGCCGCTGGAGGAGGTCGCCCGCTGGGCCGGCGCCAACGGCTACGAGGCGCTCGAGCTGGCGGCGTGGCCCACGATCGGCGACCGGCCCTTCACCGCCTCCCACCTCGCCGCCGACGCCTTCGACGGGCGCGAGCGCGAACGGGTCGCCGAGGCGCTGGAGGGGAACGGGCTGGCGCTCTCCGCGCTCGCCTACTACGACAACAACCTCCACCCCGATCCGGCGGAGCGCGCTGCGGTCCACGCGCACGTGCGCGCGTGCGTCGACGCCGCCGCGGCGCTCGGCGGCGTGCCGGTCGGCACCTTCGTCGGCCGCGATCCCGGCCTCAGCGTCGCCGACAACCTGCGCGAGGCCGAGCGGGTGCTGCCGCCGCTGGTCGACTACGCCGGCGAGCGCGGCGTGAGATTGATGATCGAGAACTGCGTGATGGAGGGCTGGCACCCCGACGGCTACCCCGGCAACCTCGCCTACTCGCCGGAGCTGTGGGAGTGGATGTTCGGCCTCGGCCTGTGGCTCAACTTCGACCCCTCCCACCTGCTGTGGCTCGGTATCGACCCAGTAGCGGCGCTGGAGCCCTACGTCGACCGCGTCGCCCACGCGCACGCGAAGGACGCCGAGACCTTCCCCGCCAGACGCGACCGCTACGGCTTCTTCGGCCGCCTCTCGACGCGCGCGACCGACCCGTGGGAGATGGGCTGGTGGCGCTACCGCATCCCCGGCCTCGGCCAGGTCGACTTCCGCCGCTGCGTCGACACGCTGTACGCGGGCGGCTTCGACGGCGTCCTCTCCGTCGAGCACGAGGACCCCGTCTGGGGCGGCACGCCGGAGAAGGTCGAGCAGGGCCTCGTGCTCGCCGCGCGCAACCTCCGACCGCTGCTGGTGACGTGATGGCACCGGTGCTGGAGGTCCGCGGGCTGGAGAAGGAGTACCCGGGCGTGAAGGCGCTGAAGGGCGTCGACTTCGCCGTCCAGCGCGGCGAGGTCCACTGCCTGCTCGGCCCCAACGGCGCCGGCAAGTCGACGCTGATCAAGTGCGTCTCCGGCGCGGTCGCGCCGACCGCCGGCATGATCCTGCTCGACGGCGAGCCGCTCCCGGTCGGCGACCCGGCGGCGTCGCTGCGCCGCGGCGTCGCGACGATCTACCAGGAGCTCGACCTCGTCGAGGAGCTGACGGTCGCGCAGAGCGTCTTCCTCGCGCACGAGCCGCGCCGCGGCCCTTTCCTCGACCTGGAGAAGATGCGGCGCGACGCGGCCGCGCTGCTCGCCCGCCTCGGCCACGAGGGGATCGACCCGCGCACGAAGGTGCGCGAGCTGCGCCCGGCGGCGCAGCAGGTCGTCTCGATCGCCCGCGCGCTCTCGCACGACGTGCGGCTGCTGATCATGGACGAGCCCTCCGCGATCCTCGACGACGGCGAGATCGAGACGCTGTTCGGCGTCGTGCGGCGGCTGACCGCCGACGGCGTCGCCGTCGTCTACATCTCCCATCGGCTCGACGAGATCCGCCGCATCGGCGACCGCGTGACGGTCCTCTCCGACGGCCGCACCGCGGCGACCGACCTTCCCTCCACCACCCCGACCGACGAGCTGGTCGAGCTGATGGTCGGGCGCGCCGTCGAGCAGCTCTACCCGCAGCGCCCGCGCGGCGACGGCGAGGTCCTGCTCGACGTCCGCGGCGCCAGGCGCCTGCCGGCCGTCCGCGACGTCTCGCTGCAGGTGCGCGCCGGCGAGGTCGTCGGCCTCGGCGGGCTCGTCGGCTCGGGTCGCACCGAGCTGCTGCGGCTGATCTACGGGCTCGACGCGCCGCAGGCGGGCGAGGTCCACGTCGGCGGCAGACGGCTGCCGCCCGGCCGGCCCGACCGCGCGATCGCCGCCGGCCTCGGGCTCGCGCCGGAGGACCGCAAGTCGCAGGGCCTGCTGCTCGACTGGAGCCTGGCGAAGAACGTCAGCCTCGCCGACCTCGGCCGCTTCGAGCGCGGGCTGCTGAACGTCCGCGCCGAGCGCGCCGCGGCGCGCGAGGAGCTGCAGCGGCTGAAGACCATCCCCGCCGATCCCGAGCGGATCGTCCGCGAGCTGTCCGGCGGCAACCAGCAGAAGGTCGTGCTCGCCCGCTGGCTGCTGCGCAGCTGCCGCGTGCTGCTGCTCGACGAGCCGACGCGCGGCGTCGACGTCGCGACGAAGGCCGAGCTGTACCGCGTGATCGCGGACCTGGCCGCGAGCGGCGTCGCGGTGCTCGTCGTCTCCTCCGAGCTCGGCGAGCTGGTCGGCCTCTGCACGCGGATCCTGGTGATGCGCGAGGGCGAGATCGTCTTCGAGGTCGACGGCGACCGCGCCAGCGAGCGCGAGCTGCTGCGCCACGCCGTCGCGCCGACCGAAACCGCCGACCTGATCGAGGAGGTCACATGACGACGTCGCCCGCAAGCGGGCCGGGCACGGCGGCCGCACCGCCGACCGGCGGCGAGAGACGGCGCCTCGCCGGCCTCCAGTTGCAGGAGTACGCGCTCGTGCTGGTCGTGATCGCGCTGTTCGTCGCGGGCGCGATCCTCAAGCCCGACACGTTCCCGACGTGGGACAACGTCCGCAACATGCTCACGCAGGCGAGCGTCGTCGGCGTGCTCGCGATCGGCATGACGTTCGTGATCGCGACCGCCGGCATCGACCTGTCGGTCGGCTCGATGGTCGCCGCCGCCGGCATGTTCGGCGGGATACTCGTCGACCCGGAGGGATCGACGCTCGTCTTCATCCTCGGCGCGCTCTTCTTCGCGACCGCGCTCGGCTCGATCAACGCGATCGCCGTCGCCTACGGCCGCGTCGTCCCGTTCATCGCGACGCTCGCGATGTTCTCGATCGCACGCGGCGTCGCGCTGCTGCTGAACGACAAGCTGCCGGTCGGGCTGCTGGAGCTCAACGGCGGCTCCTTCGGCGACCCGGCGGCCTTCTCGCTGATGTGGTTCGGCACCGGGCGGATCCTCGGGATCCCCGTGTCGGTCTACGTCTTCCTCGGCGTCGTGATCGCCGGCTGGCTGGTGCTCAACCGCACCCGCTACGGCCGCTACGTCGTCGCCGTCGGCGGCAATCGCGAGGCGGCGCGGATCGCGGGCGTTCCCGTCCGCCGCACGATCCTCAGCGTCTACGTGCTGTCGGGGCTGCTCGCGGGCGTCGCGGCGGTGCTGCTGTGCGCGCGCCTCGGCAGCGCCTCGCCGGTCAGCGGCAACCTCTACGAGCTCGACGCGATCGGCGCCGTCGTGATCGGCGGCACCAGCCTCGCCGGCGGCCGCGCCACGATCGGCGGGACGTTCCTCGGCGTGCTCACGTTCGCGCTGATCTTCAGCTTGATGACCCAGCTCGACCTCTCGACCGAGGTCCAGCAGGTCGTGAAGGGGGCGATCGTCCTCGGGGCGGTCCTGCTCCAGCGCCCGGAGGCGCGGTTGTGAAACGCCACACCACAGGAGGAGGGGTCCAGATGTCATTCATCCGGCTGCTGGCGGCGCTCGCCGTCGCCGCGCTGCTGGCCGTCGGTGTCGCGGCCTGCGGCGGAGACGACGACGGCGGCGGCTCGACCGCGACGCAAGCCGCCGCCGGCGCCACCACGGACGACGGCGCCACCGGCTCGGGCGGCACCGTCAGAATCGTCGCGTCGGTCCCGCCGACCGACCACGGCTGGCTCGGCGCGATCTCCAAGAACGCGAAGGCCGCCGCCGAGAAGCACGACGACGTCGACTTCCGCCTGCTCGAGGCGGCCGACGCCGACTCGCAGGCGCAGCAGATCGAGCAGGTGATCTCCGAGAGACCGGACGCGCTCGTCGTGCTGCCGCAGGACGGCGCCGCGCTGACGCCGGTCGCGCAGAGAGCGGAGGCCGCCGGGATCCCGGTCGTCAACGTCGACCGGCTCTTCACCGCACCGGACGCCGCGACCGCGACGATCCTCGGCGACAACTACCAGATCGGCGTGCTGGCGGCCGACTACATCGCCAGAAGACTCGACTGCAGAGGCAACGTCGTCGAGATCCAGGGTCTCGCGGGCATCTCCGTCACGGAGGAGCGCTCGAGAGGGTTCGTCGACGAGCTGAGAAAGGCCTGCCCGGACGGCGGGATCGAGATCGTCGCCAGACAGCCCGGCGACTTCAACCCCGACACGGGCCTGAGAGTGATGGAGACGATCCTCCAGGCGCAGGACAGAATCGACGCCGTCTACACGCACGACGACGACATGGCCCAGGGCGTCGTGCAGGCGATCCGCAACGCCGGCCGCGACGACGAGATGTTCCTGACCGGCGTCGGCGGCTCACAGGACGCGATGGCGCAGATCAAGGAGGGCGGTCTCTACGACGCGACCTTCCTCTACAACCCGAACATGGCGGCCTCGGCCGTCAACATGGCGCGCCTGATCGCGCTCGGCGAGGGCTTCCCGGAGCTCGTCCCTCCGGAGGTCCCGCGTCAGCTGATCGTCCCCGCCGCGACGGTCACGAGAGACAACGTCGAGGAGTACGAGCAGTACGCCTTCAACTGAGCCGCGTCCCGGTCGCGCGGACGGCCGCCCAACCTTGGCACGCTTGTGTCAAGGTTGGGCCCTCCGCTGGTAGGATCGTGGGATGCGCGACTACCTCGATGCCATCCGCTCCCGCGTCGTCGTCTTCGACGGGGGCATGGGCGCCACGCTCGAGCAGTTCGAGCTGACGGAGAAGGACTACGGCGGGCTGCAGGGCAAGTGCCACGAGGCGCTGATCCTCAACCGGCCCGACGTGATCGAGGGCGTCCACGCGACGATGCTCGAGGCCGGCGCGGAGGTCGTCGAGACCGACACCTTCCAGGCCTCCCGCCTCAAGCTCGACGAGTGGGGCCTCGCCGAGCACACGCTGGAGATCAACCGCAGAGGCGCCGAGATCGCGCGCAAGGCGGCCGGCGAGCACCGCTTCGTCGCCGGCTCGATCGGCCCGACCGGCTTCCTCCCCGCCTCCGACGACCCCACCCTCGGGAACATCTCCTTCCGCAGGCTGGTCGACGTCTTCGCCGAGCAGTCGCAGGGCCTGATCGAGGGCGGCGCCGACCTCCTGATGATCGAGACCGCGCAGGACATCCTCGAGGTCAAGGCGGCGATCTTCGGCGCCCGCGAGGCGTTCAAGACGACGGGCAGGCAGATCCCGATCCAGGTCTCCGTCTCGCTGCTGCCCAACGGCGGCAAGATGCTGCTCGGCACCGACATCTCCTCGGTGCTGACGACGCTGACCGCCCTGCGCGTCGACGCGCTCGGCCTCAACTGCTCGACCGGCCCCGAGGACATGCGCGACGCG
>JAEXXR010000003.1 GCA_023405705.1 Actinomycetes bacterium | reverse complement strand
GCGCTGAGCTGCGCGTCCACATCCGCTCGTTCGCGCCGCCGCCGCAGATGGTGCTCGTCGGCGCGGTCGACTTCTCGGCGGCGCTCGCCCCGCTCGCGCACGAGCTCGGCTACGCCGTCACGATCGGCGACCCGCGCGCCGCCTTCGCGAAGGCGCCTCGCTTCGCGCGCGCGGCGGAGGTCGTCGTCGGCTGGCCGGACGCGATCTTCGCCGGCCGCACGCTCGGCCCGCGCGACGTGGTTGTCGTCTTCAGCCACGACCCGCGCCTCGACGTCCCCGCCCTCGAAGCCGCGCTCGCCACGAGCGCCGGCTACGTCGGCGCCCTCGGCAGCCGCCGCACGACCGCCGAGCGCACCGAGCGCCTGCTCGCGGCCGGCGTCCCCGAGTCCCAGATCGCCCGCATCCACGCGCCGTGCGGCCTCGACATCGGCGGCGGCACCCCGGAGGAGACGGCGATCTCGATCCTCGCCGAGATCGTCGCCGTCCGCTCCGCCCGCCCCGCCGCCCCCCTCCGCGACACCGCGGGCCCCATCCAACGCTCAGCCTGAGCGGCCCCCGCCCGGCGGCCCCGGAACTCCGGTCGATTGCCCCCCTCAGAGGGGGGCAACTGACCGAAGTGTCGCGTTGCCGCTCGTTCGTTCCGCGCGTCCCCGACCGACGCCCCCGCTCGGCGGTCCTCGCAAGCCAAGGCCGTTCAACGAACGCCCGCTCACCGCGCCACGTGCGCTGAACGCAGCCGCGTTCCGAACTCGGCCGCGCCCGCCACATCCGAGATTTTGGCGAGCCAAAACTTAATGCTATCTTCCATCGCCGATGAGACTTGGCGCAATTCGAACCATCTTGATGGCAGCGCTCAGCAGCGCTGCGCTGATCGGCATCTCCGGCTGTGCGAGCGAGAGCGGGGCGCGGGCGACGGAGACCGTCCCCGCGAACGAGCCCGTCGCGGTCGTGGCGACGACCAACTTCATCGCCGACACCGTCCGGGAGATCGGCGGCCGCCGCGTCGAGGTGACCGGGCTGATGGGCGCCGGGGTCGATCCGCACCTGTACAAGGCGAGCGCGGGCGACGTCGAGGACCTGCGCGACGCCGACGTGATCTTCTACGGCGGCCTCCACCTGGAGGGAAAGATGGGCGAGCTGCTGGAGAAGCTGGCCGAGCGGCAGACGACGCAGGCCGTCTTCGGCGACATCCCGGAGTCGAGCCTGCTCGATCCGCCGGAGGGCCTCGAGGCCGATCACGACCCGCACGTCTGGTTCGACGTGACGAACTGGAAGACGGTCGCGAGAACGATCGCCGACACGCTCGCGCAGAAGGACCCGGCCCACGCGCAGGAGTACAGAGACCGCCTCGCCGCGTACGAGCGGGAGCTGGACGCGACCGACCGCTACGTGAGAGCGCGGATCGCCGGGATCCCCGCCAGACGCCGCGTGCTGATCACCTCGCACGACGCCTTCCAGTACCTCGGGAACCGCTACGGGATCGACGTCGCCGGCATCCAAGGGATCTCGACCGCCGCCGAGGCGACGACGGCCGACGTCGAGCGGGTCGCCCAGCTGGTCGCCGACCGCGGCGTGAAGGCCGTCTTCATCGAGTCGAGCGTCCCGCGCCAGACGATCGACGCCGTGCTCGCGGCGGCGCGGCAGAAGGGCGCAGAGGCGAGCGTCGGCGGCGAGCTGTTCACCGACGCCGCCGGCGACGAGGGCACGCCGGAAGGGACGTACATCGGGATGGTCAGAGCGAACGCCGACACGATCGCGGAGGGACTGAGATGAGCGCACGAGGAGACGACGCCGTGCCGGCCCCCGCGCGCGCCGGCACTGCCGCCGGCGACGCGGCGGCCGCGCTGGAGGTCCGCCGCATGACCGTCTCCTACGGGTCGCGGCCGGTCCTGTGGGACGTCGACGCGCGCTTCCCGGCCGGCAGGCTGTCGGCGATCGTCGGGCCCAACGGCGCCGGCAAGTCGACGCTCCTGAAGGCCGCGCTCGGCCTGATCCCGTCAGACGCCGGCCAGACGCTGATCGCCGGCAGCCCGGTCGGCGCCGCGCGCGACAGGGTCGCCTACGTGCCGCAGCGCGACGCGGTCGACTGGGACTTCCCGATCACCGTCCGCGAGGTCGTCGAGATGGGCCGCTACGCGCCGACCGGCTGGTTCCGGCGCGTGCCGCGCAGGGACGCCGCGCTGGTCGACGACTGCATCGACCGCGTCGGCATGGGCGACTTCCGCAGGCGCCAGATCGGCCAGCTCTCCGGCGGTCAGCGCCAACGCGTCTTCATCGCCCGCGCGCTCGCCCAGCAGGCGCCGCTGCTGCTGATGGACGAGCCGTTCGCCGGCGTCGACGCGCGCACGGAGGCGAGCATCCTCGGCCTGCTCGCCGAGCTGCGCGACGAGGGGCGCTCGATCGTCGTCGTCCACCACGACCTCGGGACCGTCCGCGGCGCCTTCGACCACGCGCTGCTGCTGAACGTGCGCGCGATCGCGCAGGGACCGGTGGAGGACGTGATCACGAGGGAGACGCTCGCGCGCGCCTACGGCGCCGGGGCCGACGCGCTCGGCGGCGACGCCGGAGAGGCGCTGTCGTGGGCTGGCTGATCGACCTCCTGCCGCTCACCTACAGCGACGCGGTCGTCGCGATCGGCGCGGCGCTGCTGGGGATCGCGGCCGGCGCGCTCGGCGTCTTCGCGGTGCTGCGCCAGCGCAGCCTCGTCGGCGACGCGCTCGCGCACGCGGCACTGCCCGGCGTCTGCATCGCCTTCCTCGCGACCGGCGCCAAGGACGCGACGACGCTGCTGGTCGGCGCCGCGATCGCAGGCCTGGTCGGCGCGCTGCTGATGGTCGGGATCGAGCGCACGAGCCGGGTCCGCCCGGACGCCGCGATCGGCGTCGTGCTGTCGAGCTTCTTCTCGCTCGGGATCGTGCTGCTGACCCACATCGCCTCGACCAACGACGCCAACCAGGCCGGCCTCGACAAGTACCTGTTCGGCCAGGCCGCCGGGCTGCTGGAGAGCGACCTGAACGTGATGGCGGTGCTCGCGATCGTCTCCCTGATCGTCGTCGCGCTCGCCTTCCGGCCGTTGAAGACGACGCTCTTCGACCCGCAGTTCGCGGGCGCGGTCGGGCTGCCGGTGCGGCTGCTGGAGATCTTCATGACGATGCTGCTGGTCGTCGCGGTCGTGATCGGCCTGCGGACCGTCGGCGCGATCCTGATGGTCGCGATGCTCGTCGTCCCCGCGGTCGCCGCGCGGCAGCTCTGCAACCGCCTCGCGCTGCTGATCCCGCTGGCGGCGCTGATCGGCGCCGGGGTGGGGGTGACCGGCGCGCTGATCGCCTCCGGGACCGAGGTCCCGACCGGGCCGGTGATCGTGCTCGTCGGGTTCGTCGTCGTGGTCGTCGTCGTGCTCGTCGCGCCGGGGCGCGGCGTGCTGTGGCGCGGCCGTAAGCTCGCCCGCGACCGGCGGCGCGCGCTCGTCGAGGGCGTGCTCGTCGACCTGGAGACGACGATCCACGCCGGCCCGCCGCCGACGCCGCGGGAGCTGGCGCTCGCCAGTGGACGGCCGCGGCGGCAGGTGTCGCGCGCGCTGTCGGCGCTCGACCGCGCCGGGATGCTCGTCCACGACGAGGAGCGGATCCACCTGAGCGAGAGCGGCGCCGCCGCCGCGCACGCGGTGCTGGAGCGGCGCGACCTGTGGAGCGCCTGGCTGGAGCACGGCTGGAAGCTCGACCTGCCCGACGCGCGCGAGCCGGACCCGACCGACCTGCGCGCCAGCCTCGGCGACGACTACGCCGACGAGGTGGTGCGGCTGGCGGGCGCGGCCGGCCCTGGTGGTGCGGGCGGCGGTGCGGAGCCGGGCGACGACGACGGCCTGGAGGCCGCGCGATGATGAACGACGACCTCACGATCATCCTCACCGCCGGCCTCGTCGCGACGGCCGCCGGCCTGCTCGGGCCGTTCCTGATCCTGCGGCGTGTCGCGTTGATGAGCGACGCCGTCAGCCACGCGGTGCTGCCCGGGATCGTCGCCGTCTACCTGCTGTTCGGGACGCGCGCGCCGCTGCCGGTGATCGTCGGCGCGGCCGTCTTCGCCGTCATCTGCGTGATCGGGATCGACCTGCTGAGATCGACGCGGCTGGTCGCCAGCGACGCGGCGATCGCCTTGGTCTTCCCGGCGCTGTTCGCTTTGGGTGTGCTCGGCGTGACCGAGTTCGCCTCCGGCGCCCACCTCGACCTCGACGCGACGATCTACGGCGAGATCGCCTTCGCCCCGTTCGACGTGTGGACGTTCGGCTCGGTCGAGATCGCCCGCTCGATCGTCCTGATCGGCGCGGTCGTGCTCGCCAACGCGGTGCTCGTCGCGCTGCTCTGGAAGGAGCTGAAGGCGACGACCTTCGATCCCGAGTTCTCGCGCACGATCGGCATCTCGCCGACGCTGCTGTCGCGCCTGCTGCTGATCGCCGTCGCGGTGACGGCGGTGACCGCGTTCGAGTCGGTCGGCGCGATCCTCGTCGTGACGCTGCTGATCGTCCCCGCCGCGACCGCCTACCTCCTCACCGACCGTCTGATCGCGATGATCGCCGCGACGCTGGCCGTCGGCTGGCTGAGCGCGGTCGTGGGCCACACGGTGGCGTTGCGCGCCGACGCCTCGATCGCCGGCGCGATGGGCCTCGTCGCAGCCTGCTGCTTCGTGCTCGCGCTCATGCTGTCGCCGAAGTACGGCCTCGTCGCACGCACTGTGCAGCGCCGCCGTCGCCGGCGCGCGGTGCGCGCGGCGCTGGCGGCGGAGTAGGGCGGGCGGCCGCCGAGCGTTGTCGCTCTGCACCGGAACAGTCGGTGCAGAACGACAACGTGTCGCACCGGCGCGCGACCCGTCGCCGGTCCGGCGGGCCGCGCCGACGACGCGCAGCGCGGCGAGGGTCGCGC
>JAEXXR010000693.1 GCA_023405705.1 Actinomycetes bacterium | reverse complement strand
CTGCTGCGCGGCGGCGGCGCCTCGGCGGGGCTCGCCGCGCTCGGCGGCGCCGGCCTGCTCGGCGCGGCCGCCTCCAGCGCGCAGGCGCAGGAGGGCGAGAGAAGACGCCCGAACGTCGTGCTGATCGTGCTCAGCGGCGTGCGCGCCGACTACGTCAACGCCTACGACGACGTCTTCGACGACCGCAAGACGAAGACCCCGAACCTCGACAAGCTCTCCGACCAGTCGCTGCGCTTCAGATTCGCGACGCCCGACGGCCTCGGTGCGGTGCCGATGCGCCGCGGGATGCTCACGGGCATGCGCAGCTACCCGTTCCGCGACTGGAGAGCGACCGCGGGGATGCCGGCGATTCCGGGCTTCAACAAGGTCTACGACTTCCAGCCGCTGCTGCCGGAGCTGGCCGCCGCCGCCGGGATCAGAACGGTCTACGTCACCGACAACCCGTCGCTCGACGGGCCGCGCTTCCGGCCGTTCGTCCGCCGCACCGGCCGGCTGCCGCTGTCGAGCAGCTTCGAGCCGACCGAGCGCGACTACCTGCTGCCGCTCGGCGGCCCGGTGCAGCGCAGACGCGAGGAGCCGACGGTCAAGACGCTGCGCGCCGGCATCAGAGCGATCGACGAGCTGAGAGGGAGCCAGCCGTTCTTCCTCGCGCTCGACGCCTTCGACCCGGCCGACGCCTTCGTCAGACCGCGCCAGTTCCACGCCGGCGTCGGCCCGCTGCACGACGACGTGACGCTGCCCAAGCAGCGCCACTACGCCGACACCATCAAGGTCGAGGCCGGCGACGAGGTCAAGCGCGAGGTGCGCGACCGCTACAAGGCCGAGATAGAGGCGATCGACCGCGAGCTCGGCAGAGTGCTCGACAAGCTCGACGACGCCGGCCTCGCCGACGACACCGTCGTCGTCGTCGTCTCCGACGGCGGCGTCGCGCTCGGCGAGCAGGGCGTCTACGGCCACCCGGCCGGCGTCTGGCATCGGCGCGCCTACCACGTGCCGTTCCTGATCCGCGACCCCGAGCGCCGCTGGGCCGGCGACACCAGCTCCTGGTTCGTCTCCACGCACGACATCCCGACGACGCTGCTGTCGTACTGGGGGATCGTCGCGCCGGGCAGAATGCAGGGCGAGGACCTCACGACGCTGTTCGAGGACTTCGACCTGCCTCCGCGCCCCCACTACACGACCGCGATCGACACGCACATCGTCGTCGGCGACCGCCACTTCCTGCTGATCGGCCGCACCGACCAGGACCGCTGGCGGCTGTACGAGGCCGAGGACGAGGACGATCCGGACAACCTGCGGACCGAGACGGTCAAGTCGCCGACCGACCTGCAGCGGCTGAGACAGTTCGCGCTGGCCGCCGCCGGCGGGACGCTGCCCGACTTCGGCGACGTCGCCGCGGTGCGCCCGCCCGAGCCCGATCCGCCGGACAAGAGAGTCGCCGACGACGGCACCCTCGACGAGGACGAGATGGAGGCGAACGAGCTGCGATGAGCGCAAAGGTTCGCACCAACCCGCCGGCCGAGGCGCTCTACGCGATCAAGTGGAGAGTCTTCGCGGTCATGATGATCGCGTGGTTCATGTCGATGCTGGACATGTCGATCATGAACACGGCGCTGCCGGAGCTGCAGCACGACTTCGAGACGAACCTCCCGAACGCGTCGTGGGTCGTCAACGTCTACAACATCGTCTTCGCGGTGCTGCTGATCGCGACCGGCCGCCTCGCCGACCAGTTCGGCCGCAAGAAGATGTTCATCGGCGGCCTGGTCGTCTTCACCGCCGGCTCGGCGCTCTGCGCCGCGGCGTGGGAGATCGGCTGGCTCATAGGCTTCCGCGCCCTCCAGGGCATCGGCGCCGGCATGATCGCGCCGCTCGGCTTCGCGATGACGGCGCTCGTCTTCCCGCCCAGAGAGCGCGGCAAGGGCCTCGCGATGATCGCCGTCGTGGCGCTCGTCGCCAACGGCCTCGGCCCCGTGATCGGCGGCGGCCTGATCGAGATCGCCAGCTGGCACTGGATCTTCATCATCAACCTGCCGCTCGGCGTGCTCGCCGTCGTGCTCGCCTGGCGCTGGTGGCCGGAGACCTATGACGTGACCGCGACGCGCAAGGTCGACTGGTTCGGCATGGCGCTGCTCGGCGTCGCCGTCTCGATGTTCACCTACGGGCTCGTCGAGGCGAACGTGCAAGGCTGGGACGACGCCCAGATCCTCTTCTTCATCCAGCTCTCGATCGTGCTGGGGATCGGCTTCGTCTTCTGGCAGAACCGCGCCAGACACCCGACGATCCCGCCGACGCTGATGAGGAACAGGCAGTTCCTGTCGGCGAACCTGGCGATGGTGATCCTCGGCGCCGGCGCGGTCGGCGGCCTCTTCCTGCTCGCGCAGGTGTTCGTGAACCTGTGGGGCTTCTCGCAGCTGGAGGCCGGCCTGTCGCTGCTGCCGATCGGCGTCTGCGGCGGCCTCGTCTGGCCGCTCGTCGCGAAGGCGGCCGACAACGCGCCGGCCTACCGGCTCGCCGTGCCGGCGCTCAGCTCGCTCGCGATCGGCCTGATCTGGTTCTCGTTCATGCCCTCGACCTACGAGGGCGTCGGCGACTACCTGCTCGTGCTGCCGGGCCTGATCTTCATAGGCATGGGCATCGGCATCGGCTTCCCGACGCTCAACGTCGGCGCGATGAACGCGGCGATGGGCCCGCAGCTGGGCGTCGCCTCCGGCGTGATCAACACCTCGCGCCAGCTCGGCTCGGCGCTCGGCATCGCGCTGCTGATCACCGTCTTCACGACGACCGCCGGCTGGCATTACGACATCAAGAGAGACCACATCGAGGACACCTCGTACGTGTGGTCGGTGCCGAACGGGGTCGCGCACGGCGTGATCGGCCACGACCTCGCCGAGTTCGCCGGCGCGGTGCCGCGCAAGGAGACGGCGCCGGTCGGCTACGACCGCTGGCTGCGGCGCGAGGCCGCCGGCATAGCGCGCGACGGCTTCGGCTGGGCCTTCCGGATCGCGGCGCTGCTGCTGCTGTGCATGATCCCGGTCGTGCGCAAGCTGACGCTGACGCCGGCCGAGGCGCGCGCCAACGCGGCGCGGCTGGCGCAGCAGGCGGCGGCC
>JAEXXR010000654.1 GCA_023405705.1 Actinomycetes bacterium | reverse complement strand
CGACGAGGCCGACCCGGGCGCGCTGCTCGCCGCCGCCGACGTCGTCGTGCGCGCCTCAGCCGGCACTGCGCCGGCCCCGAGCGGGCTGCTGAGCGGGATCGCCGCCGGCGCCGTTCCGGTCGTCGCGCGCCTGCCGGTCTACGAGGAGCTGCTCGACGACGGCGCCCACGGCCTGCTGTTCGAGCCCGGTGACGTCGAGACGCTCGCGGCGCAGCTGCAGAAGCTGGTCGCCGACCCCGCGCTGCTGACGCGTCTGCGCGCCGACGCCGCGCCGCTGCGCGAGCGGCTGACGTGGACGCGTGTCGTCGACGACCTGGAGCAGGTCTACGCCGAGCTGATCGCGAGACGCCACGACGGCCGCGGCGACCCCGTCCTGCGCGCCAAGGTGGCGAGACGGCCGCTGATCGACGTCGACCTGCACATGCACACCGACCACTCGGGCGACTGCGCGACGCCGGTCGAGCTGCTGCTGGCGACCGCGAAGGCGAGAGGGCTCGGCGCGATCGCCGTCACCGACCACAACGAGATCTCCGGCGCGCTGGAGGCGCAGGCGAAGGCCGAGGGGATCAAGGTGATCGTCGGCGAGGAGGTCAAGACGAAGGACCAGGGCGAGGTGATCGGCCTCTTCCTCAGAGAGCTGATCCCGCGCGGCCTCTCGCTGCAGGAGACGATCGCCGAGATCAAGCGCCAGGGCGGCCTCGTCTACGTCCCCCACCCGTTCGACCGCATGCACGCGGTGCCCGACTACGAGCACCTGCTCGCCGTGCTCCACGACGTCGACGCGATCGAGGTCTTCAACCCGCGGATCGCGATCCACGAGTTCAACGAGGAGGCCGTCCGCTTCGCGGCCAAGTACCGCGTGCCGGCCGGCGCCGGCTCCGACGCGCACGTCGCGCAGGGGCTCGGCTCGGTGCGGATCCGGATGCCCGACTTCGACGGCCCGGACGAGTTCATGGAGTCGCTGCGCGAGGCCGACATCGTGCGCACGCCGGCCTCCCTCTTCTACGTCCAGGCGCTCAAGTTCCTGCAGACGAAGGCGACCCCGCCGCCCGCGCGCAGAGCCGCGCGGGAGCGACGGGTGCGGCGGGCCGCTCGCAAGTCCTGATGCACGGGCAGGGAGATGACGGTCGCGCGTCCAATCTTCCCGAGAGCATGCCCGTGACAACAGATGACGAGATCCGCGAGAAGTACCTCGAGCGCGCGATCCGCGAGCTGAACCAGCTGACGCGCGAGCTCCAGAGCTGCCCGCACTGCCCGCGGGGCAGCCTGATGCCCGTGCTCGGCTCCGGCCACCCCCAGGCCGACGTGTTCATGATCAAGTACCAGCCGCGTCCCGCGGAGGTCGAGGAGGGCGTCGCCTTCTACGGGCGCTCGGGCGGCGCGCTGATGAAGTCGCTGAAGCGGCTTCAGATCGACCCGCTCGCCGTCTACGGGACGCTGTGCGTGAAGTGCCCGGTCACCGACCCTGCGCTCGCCGACCCGGCCTGCGTCGAGCGGATCGTCGAGGAGCTGGCGATCGTGCAGCCGAAGATCGTCGTCGTGATGGGCGAGGACGCCCTCCACGTCGTCAACGACCTCGCGATCCCGCTGGCGCGCCCGATCGAGGACCTGCCCGGGGCGATCCAGTCGCTGACGCCGTCGATCGACGCGCTCTACGTCCCCGACATCGACGAGGCGCTCGACGAGGAGGGCGCCAAGCGCGCCTTCTGGCGCGCGTTCCGGGTGCTCGGCGACTGGTGGTCCGATCTCCCGCCGTACTAGCCGCGGGGCGTTGAGGCGCTCCGCGACGCGGGTACACCCCGCTGCATGGGACTCGAGGAGCAGACGATCGAAGAGCTCGGCGAGCGCTGCGAGGTCTGCGGCGCGAGATTGACCGAGGCCGAGCTCGAGGCGGCCTTCGAGAGCGGCGGCCCGACGCTGTGCGCCGTCCACGCCTCAGAGGTCGTCGAGCTGGCCGACGAGGACGCGCCCGCCGCCGGCGGCGGCGGCGAGGCCGGCTCGTAGCGGCGCCGCTCAGTCGGAGCCGTCGAGGCGGACGACGCTGACGTCGCCCGAGGAGGTCTTCGCGCGGACGAAGTGCCTGGAGCCGCGCGACTGGTCGACCTCGACGCTCGTGTCGCCCGAGCTGGTGTCGGTCTCGACGTCGTAGGCGACCTCGCCCGGGACGACGACGGTGACGTCTCCGCTGGAGGTGACGGCGTCGATCCGGCTCGGGACGACGAGCGCGCGGACCGTCACGTCGCCGCTGCTGGCGTCGGCCTCGACCTCTCTGCCGCGGTAGTTCTCGACGTCGAGGTCGCCCGAGGAGGAGCCGATCCGCAGCCGGCCCGAGAGGTCGATCGCCTCGACGTCGCCGGAGCTGGTGAGCAGCGTGACCGGGCCGGTCAGGCCGTGCCCGCTGACGTCGCCTGAGGAGCCGCGGACGTCGACCTCCAGGTCGCGCGGGACGCGCACCTCGAACTCGGCGTCGCAGCCCTGCGGGCCGAACGAGCCCCAGAAGCCGCAGCCGCCGGTCAGCCGCAGCGCGCCGCCCGAGAAGCCCTGCTCGATCCGGGGCTTCTTGAGGCCCCAGGTCATGTGGGTGACGACCTCGACGTCGTCGCGGTCCTCGGCGATCACCTCGATGTCGCCGTTGCCGCCGTCGATCCGCAGCGTCTCGACGTCGGCGTAGACGCGCGCCGAGCGCTCGGTCTGGCGGACGCTCCAGGCGGCGAAGAAGAGCGCGCCCCAGACGGCGACGAGGCCGCCGAAGGCGATGCACGCGATCACGAAGGGCTTGGGGAGATGTCTGCGGCTGCTGGTCGAGGGCACGGACAGCACGATAGGCGCCGGTCGCGGCGGCGGGAATGGGACTCGCTGGCGGAGCGGAGGTGGGGGCAGCCCCACCCCGGCGGCCGGGCGCCGAGCGCGGCCGCCGTGGCGTGCGGCTACGGCAGCAGGACGATCTTGCCGAGCTTGCCGCCGGCGGCGAAGCGCTCGTAGGCGGCGGCCGCCTCGTCCAGCGGGAAGGTCGCCGCGACCGGGACCGAGACCGCGCCGAGCGCGACCGCGGGCAGCACGTGGCGCTCGACGGCCCGCGCCGTCGCCGCCTTCTCCTCCAGCGGCCGCGCGCGCAGCGTCGAGCCGTGGATCCGGCCGCGCTTGCCGAGCAGCTTCGCGAGATTGAGCTCGCCCTTGTAGCCGGCGCCGATCCCGATCACGACGATCCGCCCGTTCAGCGCCAGCGCGTCGAGGTTCTCGTCGAGGTTCGGCGCGCCGACCAGCTCCAGGATCACGTCGAAGGGGCCGGCGTCGGCGAAGCCCTCCGGCGCGATCGCCTCCGCGCCGAGCGCGGCGACCTCGTCGCGCAGCGCCTCGTTGCGGACCGTCGCCGTCACGCGCGCGCCGAGCGCCACGCCGATCTGGATCGCGGCGGTGCCGACGCCTCCGGCGCCGCCGTGGACGAGCAGCCGCTCACCGGCGCCGAGGCCGGCCTGCGTGACGATCGCGTCGTGGGCGGTCGTGAAGACCTCCGGGAAGCCGCCGGCCGCCGGCCAGTCGAGCGCGTCGGGGACGGCCATCAGCACGCGCTCGTGGACGACCGCCAGCTCGGCCTGCCCGCCGCCGCCGACGATCGCCATCACGCGGTCGCCGACCGCGAAGCGAGTCGCGCCGGGGCCGAGCGCGGCGACCTCGCCGGCCAGCTCCAGGCCCGGTATCTCCTGCGGCGAGCCGGGCGGGGCCGGGTAGCGGCCCCGCCGCTGCAG
>JAEXXR010000646.1 GCA_023405705.1 Actinomycetes bacterium | reverse complement strand
GCGCACCGGCGCGCCCGGGCGGCGCGCCGGGCGGGGCGTCAGACGGTCAGGCGGCGACGGCGACGCGCGTGTGCGCGAGCTCGTCGGCGTCGGCGAGGTGCTGGTGCGACGGGCAGTAGCCGTTGCGCGGGTGCGGCAGGCGCTGACAGGGCGTGCCCTTGCGGGTCATGGCGCGACAGCAGAGGCGGTTGCCGGCGAAGTCGTAACCACTCTCGAACTGCTCCTCGATCGCCTCGTCGGCGAGTGCGAGGTACTGCTCCACGATCGCGTTCATGTGCGACTGCTCGGAGAGCGGGAAGTACGGGCGCAGCTCGCGGATCAGGCTCCGTGTGGGCTTCGCGAAGTACCACCGGTCGGTCGCCATCCGCTCCAGCGTCGCCTCGCAGGCGTGGAGCACGCGGACATGGTTGCTGCGGTCCTTCGCGCACGGTCCCGGGCTGTCGCTGATCCCCTCTGCGAGGGCCCGGTACATCGCGCGGCTGAATTGGTAGAGCACGGGTTCTCTCCTTCAGTGACTAAGCGCTTGCTTAGAGTACCCCACGCGCGCGTTTCGCGCCAGTCCGGATGCGATCTGTGGCAGCACGATGACATCGATCCGTGTAATTGCGGGAGTTTTCCGAAAAGCGGGGCGACGACGCAGCCGGGGATCGCGGTGCGGGGCGGGCGCAGCGAGCGGCGCGGGCGGGAGCGGTGGACGGCGTGGGGCGGGCGCGGCTCGTGGCGGCGCGCCGGCGCTGCGCTGGGGGCGTTTCCGGGCTTCATCAGCGATCCTGTGAGGCATGCAAGACGGAATCGCTCGGCGGGACGCCGATCTGTGGGCGCACGTCGAGTCGGAGAGCTCGCGCCGGCTGCTGCTGGCCGCGCTCGACGCCTTCGCCGACCGCGGCTTCGAGGCGGCGACGACGCGCGACATCTCCAGACGGGCGGGGATGAGCCCGGCGGCCGTCTACGTCCACTACCGCTCCAAGCTCGAGCTGCTGTCGGAGATCATGCGGATCGGCCACGAGGCCGTGCTCGCCGAGGCGCGCGAGGCGATGGACGGCCAGTCCGACCCGGCCGCCCGCGTCGGCGCCTTCGTCGAGGCCTTCTCCTCCTGGCACGCCCGCCACGCGACGCTCGGCCAGGTCACCGCGCACGAGCTGCGCGCGCTGCCGCCCGAGTCGTTCGCGGAGATCCTCGAGCTGCGCCGCGCGACCGAGCGGCTGCTCGCCGCCGAGCTGGAGGCAGGCGCCGACAGCGGCGACCTGCACGTCGAGGACATGACCGGCACCGTCCGCGCGATCCTCTCGCTCGGCGTCGACTCCGCCCGCTGGTACCGCCCCCACCGCGGCGTCGACCCCGAGGAGATCGGCAGGCTGCACGCCGACCTCGTCCTGCGGATGCTGCGGTAGCGACGCACTCGGCGCGAGCGAGCGGGCGGCACGCGCGGCCGCCCTGCCGGCGCCATCCATACACCCCGTCCGATCGCCGCCCTCAGATCGCGACGGTCTGACCCTGGCGACGGCCGGCCGGCGGCGCGAGGCTGGGCACCATGTCCCACTCGGCGCTGCACGAATCCGCACGCGAGCACCTGCTGCTCCACTTCACCAACCACGGCGCCGCGTACGGCGGCGAGCGCGACCTGCTCGTGCTGGACCGGGGCGAGGGCCCGTACGTCTTCGACGAGAAGGGCAACAAGTACGTCGACGCGCTGTCGAGCCTCTTCTGCTCGCAGATCGGCTACTCGTTCGGCGAGGAGATCGCCGCCGCCGCGACCGCGCAGATGTCGCGCCTCGCCTTCAACACGAACTGGGCGACCGCGCACCCGCAGGCGATCGCGCTGGCCGAGAAGCTCGCCGAGATCATGCCCGGCGACCTCAACCACTTCTTCTTCACCTCGGGCGGCTCGGAGTCGGTCGAGTCGATGTGGAAGATCGCGCGCGAGTACTTCGTCGCGAAGGGCGAGCCGCAGCGCACGAAGGCGATCGCGCGCGACCGCGCTTACCACGGCGTCTCGCTCGGGGCGCTCTCCTTCACCGGCGTGCCCGGCTTCAAAGAGATCTTCGGCACGCCGCCGGTCGACGTCACCCACGTCTCCAACACGAACGCCTTCCGCGCGCCCGACGGCGGCGACCCGGAGGCCTTCTGCAAGCGGCTGCTCGACGAGGTGCGCGCGGCGATCGTCGCCGCCGGCCCCGACGAGGTCGCGGTCATCATCGCCGAGCCGGTCCAGAACGCCGGCGGCTGCCTGCTCGCGCCGGCCGGCTACTGGAAGGGCCTGCGCGCGCTCGCCGACGAGTACGGCGCGCTGCTCGTCGCCGACGAGGTGATCTGCGGCTTCGGCCGCCTCGGCCACTGGCTCGGCTCCGAGCGCGAGGGGATCGTCCCCGACATGGCGACGACGGCGAAGGGGATCACCTCCGCCTACGCGACGATGGGCTGCGTGCTCGTCAGCGACAAGGTCGCCGACGTCGTCGCCACGATGAACAGCCCGCTCAGACACGGGATCACCTTCGGCGGCCACCCGGTCAGCGCCGCCGTCGCGCTGAAGAACATCGAGATCTTCGAGCGCGAGGGGATCCTCGAGAACGTGCGCGAGCACGAGGCCTACCTCGAGAGCCGGCTGCAGGAGCTGCTCGCGCTGCCGATCGTCGGCGACGTCCGCGGCCGCGGCTACTTCTGGGCGATGGAGCTGGTCGGCGACGCCGGCAACCGCACCTTCGACAAGCCCGAGCGCGACCGCCTGCTGCGCGGCTTCCTGCCCGGCCGCCTGCTCGACGCCGGCCTGATCGCCCGCGCCGACGACCGCGGCGACTCGGTCCTGCAGATCGCCCCGCCGCTGATCAGCGACAAGGCCGTCCTCGACGAGATCGTCGACAAGCTCGCGGAGGTCCTGACCGACGCGGGTACGTTCATGAACGTCGAGCCCGCCGCCGCGGCCGCCGCGTAACCGTCCCTCCCCCGCACCCATCGGAGTCCTGAACCAGATGTCAACGACCACCACCCCCACGACGCTCGCTCACTGGATCGGCGGCAAGCCCGACGCCGGCAGCGGCGACCGCTTCGGCGAGGTGACCGAGTCGGCGACCGGCGAGGTCGTCGCGCGCGTCGCGTTCGCGACCGACGGCGACGTCGACCGCGCCGTCCGCGTCGCCGCCGAGGCCGGCAAGGCGTGGGGCCAGGCGTCGCTGTCGCAGCGCACGAAGGTCCTGTTCGCCTTCCGCGAGGGCGTCCACGCCCGCCGCGACGAGCTCGCTCGCGCGATCACGCGCGAGCACGGCAAGGTCCTCTCCGACGCCGCCGGCGAGGTCCAGCGCGGCCTCGAGGTGATCGAGTTCGCCTGCGGCCTCGGGCAGCTGCTCAAGGGCGACATGTCCGACCAGGTCTCGCGCGGGGTCGACTCCTACTCGCTGCGCCAGCCGCTCGGCGTCGTCGCCGGGATAACGCCGTTCAACTTCCCCGTGATGGTGCCGCTGTGGATGGCGCCGGTCGCGCTCGCCTGCGGCAACGCCTTCGTGCTGAAGCCCTCCGAGCAGGACCCGTCCGCCTCGCTGCTGCTGGCCGAGATCCTCGCCGACGCCGGCCTGCCCGAGGGCGTCTTCACCGTCATCAACGGCGACAAGGACGCGGTCAACGCGCTGCTCGTCCACCCCGAGGTGAGAGCGGTCTCGTTCGTCGGCTCGACGCCGATCGCCAAGCACGTCTACGAGACCGCGACCGCGCACGGCAAGCGCGTGCAGGCGCTCGGCGGCGCGAAGAACCACGCGATCGTCCTGCCCGACGCCGACCTCGACCTCGCCGCCGACGCGCTCGTCTCGGCCGGCTACGGCTCCGCCGGCCAGCGCTGCATGGCCGTCTCGGTCGCCGTCGCGGTCGGCGCGATCGCCGACCCGCTCGTCGCGAAGATCCAGGAGCGCATCGCGGGCCTTACGGTCGGCGACGGCACCGACGCCGACTCGGAGATGGGGCCGCTCGTCAGCGAGCGCCACCTCGGCCGCGTCAAGGGCCTCGTCGACACCGGCGAGGAGGACGGCGCGACGCTGCTGGCCGACGGCCGCACGATCCAGGTCGAGGGCCGTGAGGGCGGGCACTTCCTCGGCCCGACGCTGTTCGACGACGTCAAGCCGGGCATGCGCATCTACGACGAGGAGATCTTCGGCCCGGTGCTGTGCGTCGTGCGCGCCGACTCCTACGACGAGGCGATCTCGCTCGCGAACAGCAGCCCCTACGGCAACGGCGCGGCGATCTTCACCAACGACGGCGGCGCGGCCCGACAGTTCGAGCAGGACGTGACGGCCGGCATGGTCGGCGTCAACGTGCCGATCCCGGTCCCGATGGCCTACCACTCCTTCGGCGGCTGGAAGGACTCGCTGTTCGGCGACCTGCACGTCCACGGTCCCGACGGCGTGCGCTTCTACACGCGCGGCAAGGTCGTCACGCGCCGCTGGCCCGACCCGGCCGACCGCGGCATCGACCTCGGCTTCCCGGTCCACAAGTAGGCAGCGGACCGACAGCTCCCCTGGAAGGAGCGGAGGCGCGTCCCGGTCACCCGGTGCGCGCCTCTTTGTCGTTCCGAGCAGGGACTTCTTGATTACTGAAAATAGGTGTATGGTGCTCGGATGGCACGGGAGCGCTACGGGGAGCGTCTTTTCAGCCAGGCGGACCGGCACGAGCTGAGACGGCTCGCCGGCCTCGCCGGTGTCTTCGACCCGGCCACCCGCGCGCTCGTGCAGCGGATCCGCCCGCAGATCGGCTGGCGCTGCATCGACGTCGGCGCCGGCGCCGGGACGATCGCGACCCACCTCGCCGACTGCACCGGCGCCTCGGGCGAGGTGCTCGCGCTCGATCGCGACGTGCGCTTCCTCGATCGCAGCGGCGATATGCGCGTGACCGTCGTGGAGGCCGACGTGACCGATCCCGCCTTCGACCCCGGCCGCTTCGACCTCGTCCACTGCCGCTTCGTGCTGACCCACCTGCGCGAGCGCGACGAGGTGCTGGCGCGGATCGTCTCGTGGCTGAAGCCGGGCGGCTGGCTGCTCGTCAGCGACCCCGCCGAGCTGGGCATCGCCGGCTCCACCGCGACCGCCTACCGCGAGACCTCGCTCGCGCTGCTGGAGGCGGTCGCCGAGACGCTCGGGACCGACATCGACCTCGGCCGCCGCCACCCGGCGACGCTGCGCGAGCTGGGGCTGGTCGACGTCGGCAGCGCGATCGAGCTGCTGCCGCTGACCGGCGGCTCCCCGCTCGCCGAGGTGTGGGGGCAGACGATCGAGGCGGCGCGCGAGATCGTCGTCGCGACCGGCCGCGTCGACGAGGCGACGGTCGACGCCGCGCTCGCCTACCTGCAGGACCCGGCGACCTGGGATCTCTGCATAGGGATGGTCAGCAGCTGGGGGCGGCGGGCGGTCGAGGAGCCGGCCGCCGCCGGGTGAGCCGCAGCCCGCCGCGCCCGCTCATGAGTCGAAGCCGAGCCCGAGGCGGTCGAGCGTCTGCAGCCAGAGGCCGCGACGGCCCGCGTTGCGGTCGGCGGCGGCGAGGCGGTCGCGCGTGAGCTGGATGACGCCGGAGCGCAGCGGCTCGGGCGGGAACGGCAGCGGCTTGGAGCGGACGTACTTCGTGCGCGTCGCGGCGGTCTCGCGGCCGTCGAGCAGGTCGAGCGCGGTCTGGGCGCCGAAGCGGGTCGCGGCGACGCCGAGGCCGGTGTAGCCGACCGCGTAGGAGACCTTGCCGCGGTGCGCGGTCCCGAAGAAGACGCTGAAGCGCGAGCAGGTGTCGATCGCGCCGCCCCACTTGTGGCTGAAGCGGACGTCGGCGAGCTGCGGGAAGAAGGTCGCGAAGTGCTCGGAGAGCTTCGCGAAGGTCTCCTCGCCGGCTTCGTCCCACGGCGTGCCGACCGGACCGCCGTAGCGGTAGACGGCGTCGTAGCCGCCGATCAGGATGCGGTCGTCGTCGGTCAGCCGCAGGTAGTGGAACTGGTTGCCCATGTCGGCGAGGCCCTGCCGGCCGGCCCAGCCGATCGACGCCTTCTGGTCGGCGCTGAGCGGCTCGGTCATGAGGACGTAGTCGTAGACCGGCGCGATGTACGCGGAGAGGCGCTTGAGCAGCGGCGGGAAGGCGGAGGTGCCGAGCAGGACCTTGCGCGCGCGGACGCGGCCGGCGGCGGTGACGACGTCGATCGCGTCGGCGACGCCTCGCGGCTCGTGCAGGCGCAGCGCGGCCGTGTGCTCGTGGACGCGCACGCCGGCCCTCAGCGCCGCGTCGAGC
>JAEXXR010000638.1 GCA_023405705.1 Actinomycetes bacterium | reverse complement strand
TCGCACCGGCGTCGGGCCCCGCAGCGGCCGCCACCGGCGCGGCAACGGCAGCGGCAGCGCGCGGCTGGACCGGCAGCGAGAAGCCGCGCTCGCGCATCCGCTTGGCGCCGGCCTTCAGCTCGCGGCCGAGCGACCAGAGGTAGGTGTCGAAGTCGACCTGCATCGTGTGGCGCTTGGAGGCGACGTAGCGCTTGAACATCGTTCTGCGCTCCTGCTCGACGTCCTGCGCGAGCGCGGCCGCGTCGGGAAGCGCGTACTCGCCGCGCAGATAGGCGGCGATCCATCTCCCCTGCGCCTCCGACAGCGGCATCACCGCGCCGAGCGGCTGCAGCAGGCCGACGAAGAAGACGTTGTCGATCGACGGGTGGAAGACGCGGCGGAACAGCGGCAGGTCGTTGTCCGGCGCGCTGATCAGGCCCTCGTCGAAGAACGGGAAGGTGACTCTGTAGCCGGTGCACCAGACGATCGCGTCGACCTCCTCGCTCGTCCCATCCTCGAAGCGGACGCTGCCGCCCTCCAACGCCGAGATCGCCGGCTTGTAGGTCATCTCGCCGTGCGCGAGGCGGTTGAGGAAGTCGGCCGAGATCGTCGGGTGGGCCTCGCCGATGCCGTGGTCGGGGGTCGGCAGGCCGTAGTCCTCGACCCTGCCGACGCCGACGCGGTAGAGCGCGCCGAGGACGCGCTTGCGCACGCCCCACGGCACCGCGCCGGTGAACCTGTTGACGCCGATCTCGTCGAGCGGCCGGCCGAAGATGTACTTCGGCAGCACGTAGGCGCCGCGGCGCGCCGACAGGATCGTCTTCTCGGAGACGAAGCTCGTCTCGACGGCGATGTCCATCGCGCTGTTGCCGATCCCGACGACGAGCACGCGTCTGCCCTCGAACGGCCTGTTGTCGACGTAGTGGTGGGCGTGCGTCTGCTCGCCGTCGAAACTGCCGGGGTAGGCCGGCTCGGGCCAGCGCGGATCCCAGTGGTGGCCGTTGGCGACGACCAGCGCGTCGTAGCGGCGGCTCTCGCCCGTGTCGAGGGTGACGGTCCAGGTGCCGTCGGCCGCGCGCTCGGCTCTGTCGACGCCGGTCTCGAAGACGATCCTGTCGCGGAAGCCGAAGTGGTCGACGTAGCGGTCGAAGTAGTCGGCGATGTGGCTGTGGTGCGGGAAGTCCGGATACCACTCGGGCATCGGGAAGTCGCTGTACTCCATCCGCTTGCGCGAGGTGTTGATGTGCAGCGAGCGGTAGGCGGCCGACATCCCGTTGGTGTTGCCGAACACCCAGTTGCCGCCGACGCGGTCGGACTTCTCGAAGCAGTCGAACGGGATGCCGCGCTCGTGCAGCGCCTTCGCCGCGGCGATCCCGGACGAGCCCGCACCGATGATGCAGACCGACGGCAGCTGAGTCATCGAGTCGTCTCCCTCTCCAAAAGTGACGGGGGCGTCACTTTAGACTGGCTGCTCGGCCAACGTCAAGCGGGAGCGGCGCGGCGCCGGGGAGCAGCTCGCCCGCCGCTATGCGGGCGCGGGCACGTCGGGCGGCGCGTCGCCCTGCTTGCGGTGCTCCTTGCCGGCTCTGATCACTTCCTTGAAGGAGCGGAATCTGAAGATCAGCGCGAGCGCGCCGAAGGCCATCGCGGCGGCGCCCGCGGCGAGCGCGATCTGCTGACCGACCGAGAAGGCCGCCACCTCCGCTCCGGTCGCCGCGCCGGCGAAGACGGTCAGCAGCAGCGCCTGCTGCACCCCCGCCCCGCCCGGCGTGAACGGCATCAGCATCGCGACGACCTGGACGCCGAGCACGAGCATCGCGTTTCTGACGCCGCCGCCGATGTGGAACGCCTCCAGCAGGAACCAGTAGGTGAAGAAGCGCGACACCCACGCCGCCATCTGCCAGGTGACCATCTCGCGGAAGTAGCGTCTGCGGTCGGTCAGGATCGTGAAGCCCTGACGCACCCGCGCCCAGAACGCCTTCACCCTCGCCGACAGCAGCGCGAAGGCGACCAGCACCGCGATCGCGAGCGCCGTCAGGAAGAACAGCGCGAAGCGCGGGTGCGCGGCGAAGAAGGCGAGGTCGAAGGCCGGCAGCTTCGAGAAGTCCGGCGGCTTCGGGAAGACGCCCTGCGTGAACGCGAACAGCAGGATCAGGATGTTGATCGCGTAGTCGAAGACCAGGCCGGTCCAGAGCGCCGCGATGATCGCCGGGTACGACGAGTTCGGGATCGATATCCGCGTCAGGAAGTACTGGACGATCGTGCCGCCGCCCAGCGGGAAGACCTGGTTGATGCCGACGCCGGAGACGTAGGCGCCCCAGACGTCGCGCCATCTCACCTCTTCGGCCGGGTAGGCCGCCTGCACCGCGTTGAAGAGCGCCCGCGAGCGCAGCGTCAGGTAGCCGAAGTAGAACAGCAGCGCCAGCGCGAGCGCCAGCCAGTTGAGGCCGGCCAGGCTGGAGAAGAACTCGCCGACCGACTCGAAGAAGCGGCTGACGTCGCTGCCGAGCGAGGCGAAGACGATCATCGCCCCGGATGGTATGCGCTGCCGGGCCGGCGGCTCAGATCGGGCCGCCGGGCCCGGAGAAGAAGTCCTCGCCCATCCGCACGTTGCCGGCGACGTCGGCCTCGTGACGGAGGGTGTGGTCGCTCTCGCCGTCCCACGCGCCGATCGCGAGCTTCTCGCGGTCGGCGTCCATCGGCGAGCCGCCGAGGTCGCGGTTGACGATGCGGGCGCACTTGCGGCCCTCGGCGATCGCCGTCACGACGAGCGACTGGCCGATCCGCGCGTCGCCGCAGGCGTAGACGCCGTCGACGTTCGTGCGGTAGGTCTTCATCGTCTTGACGTTGCCGCGCGGGTCCTTGTCGACGCCGAGCTGCTCGACGAGGCCCTCGTGCTCGGGATGCGTGAAGCCGATCGCGAACAGGACGAGGTCCGCCGGGAGCGTGTACTCGCTGCCCTCGACGACTCTCAGGTCGCGCGAGGAGGAGCCGACGACCTTGCGCGCGTGGACGTGCGTGACCTTGCCGTCCTCGCCCGAGAA
>JAEXXR010000549.1 GCA_023405705.1 Actinomycetes bacterium | reverse complement strand
GCTCGGCCCACGACGCGCCCGCCCCGCCCGGCCGCCGCATGCGCGCCGCGCCGGCGTCAGGCGACCAGCTCGATGCAGTTGCCGTCGGGGTCGAGCACGCTCGCGCGCTCCTGCGCCGTGAAGCCGACGCGCAGGCCGGAGGTCGGCGGCCCGTCGGCGATCAGCGTGAACGACCCGCCGCCCTCCCCCGGCCCCGCGTAGCGGACGCGCGCGGTGTCCTCGAAGACGCGCCGCAGCCCCGCGGCCGGCGCGAGCGCGTCGTAGAAGGCGCGCGACTCCTCGACATCCGCGACCCGCACCCACAGGTGGTCGACGACGCCGTCGCTGCGCAGCGCCCCGTGCCGGACCGCCTCGGCGCTGTTGCCGTCGGGGTCGAGCAGGAAGCCGCCGTAGTAGTCGTCGCGGTAGACCGGCCGCGGCCCCGGCTCCCCGTCGCTGCGGAAGCCCGCGTCGACCCCGGCGCTCCAGAAGGCGTCGACCGCCGCGCGCGACGGCGCCGCGAAGCCGAGGTGGAGCCCGCGCGTCGGCGCCTCCCCCTCCTCGACCGGCGCGAGCCGCAGCTCGCCCCAGCACGGCCGTCCGTCCTCCCGCGCCGTCTCGAGCCCCAGCGGCGCGAGCACGGTCGCGTAGAAGCGCTCGGCGCGGCCGAGATCGGCGACGTGCAGGGTCACGTGCGCGAACATCGCGCGACTCTATCCGCGCCGCCGGCCAGCGTGCCGCTTTTCAGCGCATGTACGGCCGCTCACGGACCGTCCAGGGTCCAGCGGCGAAAGTGCCCGCCCCGGCCGGGTGCCGGGGCGGGTGCGGGTCAGGAGGCGGCGTTCAGACGCGCTTGCAGCGCGTCGACCTGCGCGGTGATCTCGGCGGGAAGCTGGTCGCCGAACTTCGCCAGGTGCTCGCGGACGGAGGGCAGCTCGGCCTTCCACTCCTCGACGTCGATGCGCAGCAGCTCGGCCAGGTCGGCGTCGCTGATGTCCAGGCCGTCGGTGTCGAGCGCGTCGACCGTCGGCACGATGCCGATCGGGGTCTCGACGCCCTCGCCGGTGCCGGCGCAGCGCTCGAAGACCCACTTCAGCACGCGGCTGTTCTCGCCGAAGCCGGGCCACAGCCAGCGGCCGTCGGCGTCCTTGCGGAACCAGTTGACGTAGAAGATCTTCGGCAGCTGGGCGCCTTCGCGCTCGCCGATCTTCAACCAGTGGGCGAAGTAGTCGCCCATGTTGTAGCCCGCGAACGGCAGCATCGCGAACGGGTCGCGGCGCAGTCTGCCGACGGCGCCGGTCGCGGCGGCGGTCGTCTCCGACGCCATCGTCGCGCCGAGGTAGACGCCGTGCTCCCAGCTGAACGCCTCGTGCACGAGCGGGACGACGCTGGAGCGGCGGCCGCCGAACAGGAAGGCGTCGATCGGCACGCCGGCCGGGTCCTCCCACTCCGCCGCGATCGCCGGGTCCTGCTCGGCGGGCACGGTGAAGCGCGCGTTCGGATGCGCGGCGGGGGTGCCGGACGCGGGCGTCCAGTCTCTGCCGTGCCAGTCGATCAGATGAGCGGGCGCCTCGTCCGTCATCTCCTCCCACCAGACGTCGCCGTCGTCGGTCTTGGCGACGTTGGTGAAGATCGAGTTCTTGGCGGCGGTCGCGATCGCGTTCGGGTTCGTCTTCTCCGACGTGCCCGGGGCGACGCCGAAGAAGCCGGCCTCGGGGTTGACCGCGTAGAGGCGGCCGTCCGCGCCGAACTTCATCCAGGCGATGTCGTCGCCGACCGTCTCGACGCTCCAGCCCTCCAGCGTCGGGATCAGCATCGCGAGGTTGGTCTTGCCGCACGCCGACGGGAAGGCGCCCGTGACGTACTTGACCTCACCCTGCGGCGACGTGAGCTTGAGGATGAGCATGTGCTCGGCCATCCAGCCCTCGTCGCGCGCCATCACGGAGGCGATCCGCAGCGCGAAGCACTTCTTCCCCAGCAGGGCGTTGCCGCCGTACCCGGAGCCGAACGACCAGATCTCGCGCGTCTCGGGGTAGTGGACGATGTACTTGTTGTCGGCGTTGCAGGGCCACGGCACGTCCTTCTCGCCCTCGGCCAGCGGCGCGCCGATCGAGTGGACGCAGGGGACGAACTCGCCCTCCTCGCCGAGCACCTCCAGGGCGCCGGCGCCCATGCGGGTCATGATCCGCATCGAGACGGCGACGTAGGCCGAGTCGGTCAGCTCGACGCCGATGTGGGCGATGTCGGAGCCGAGCGGACCCATGGAGAACGGGACGACGTACATGGTCCGACCACGCATGCAGCCGCGGAACAGCGGCTCCAGATGCGCGCGCATCTCGGTTGGCGCGCGCCAGTTGTTGGTCGGGCCGGCGTCCTCCTCGGACTCCGAGCAGATGAACGTCCGGTCCTCGACGCGGGCGACGTCTCCGGGATCCGACAGCGCCAGGTAAGAGTTCGGACGCTTGGCGTCCGACAGGCGCTCGAAGGTCCCGGCGTCCACCAGCTCCTGGCAGAGGCGGTCGTATTCCTCGGCCGATCCGTCGCACCAGTGGATGCGATCCGGCTGTGTCAATGCAGCGACCTCGTCGACCCAGGCCAGCAGCCTTTGGTGGCGGGTCGGCGGGGCGTCGGTTTCAGTGATGCTCACGTGCACTCCCTCGGTTGGCTCGCGGGGCATCCGCGGCAGTATTCCATCCGTTACGGAAACCTGCTTCCGCACTGGGGATCCGCGAGCCCCCGAGAGGCGCCTCGAAACCGGTGCGTCTACGCAGTCTGCCCCGGGTTCTTCTTGGGCACGAGCACCAGTCGTCTGAACTCGGCGACCAGGATGCCGTCCTGGTTGAGCACGCGCGTGTGGACCTTGACGATGCCGCGATCGGGCTTGGAGCGGGATTCTCTGGCTTCCAGCACCTCGGTCTCGGCGAACAGCGTGTCGCCGTGGAAGACCGGGTTCGGGTGGCTGAGGCCCTCCGTCGCGAGGTTCGCGATCGCCTTGCCGGAGATGTCCGAAACGGACATTCCGAGCGCCAAGGAGTAGACGTAGGGACCGACCACGACGTTTCTGCCCTGCTGCGCCTGCGACGCGTACACGTCGTTGATGTGCAGCGGGTGGTGGTTCATCGTGATGAGGCAGAAGAGGTGGTCGTCGGCCTCGGTCACCGTCTTGGCGGGCCAGTGCTTGTAGACGGCGCCGACCTCGAACTCCTCGAAGTAGCGGCCGTAGCTGTGGGCGCCCGAGGCCTCGCGGGTCGCCTGGTCGGTGTCGACGTGGTTGGTGGTCGTCTCGCTCATCGCTGCTCCTGGTCTTGCCGTGTCCGGGGGTTGCCGAAGGTCGCGAAGGATGGCGTATCGGGGTCTGAATGAACGCCGGATGCCTACGATCGGCTCCAGTTCTTCGACCAGGAGCTCCCTCCCCGTGCGCAATCCCCGTGACTTCCTGAAGCCCCTCGCCAACGGCGCCCCGCAGCCGCTGCTGGACGTCCCCGCGACCCCGTCGCGGATGATCCACTTCTTCGACCCCAGCAACGAGAAGATGGCGGCGAAGGTGCCGGACATCGCGCAGAAGGCCGACGTCGTGCTCGGCAACCTCGAGGACGGCGTCCCCGCCGACCGCAAGGAGGCCGCCCGCGCCGGGCTCGTCAGCATCGCCAACTCGCTGCCGGAGGAGGCGACGCTGTGGACCCGCGTCAACTCGCTCGAGTCGCCCTGGGTGCTCGACGACATCACCGCCGCGGTGCTCGAGGCCGGCGACAAGATCGACGTGATCATGCTGCCGAAGGTCGAGGGTCCGTGGGACATCCACTACGCCGACCGCCTGATCGCGCAGCTGGAGGCGAAGGCCGGCGTCAAGCGGCCGATCCTGATCCACGCGATCCTCGAGACCGCGCTCGGCATGGCCAACGTCGAGGAGATCGCCTCCGCCTCCCCGCGCATGCAGGGCATCTCGCTCGGCCCGGCCGACCTCGCCGCCTCGCGCCGGATGAAGACGACCCGCGTCGGCGGCGGCCACCCCGGCTACCGCGTCATCGACGACCCGGATCCCGCGAACCCGGAGGCGCCGCGCGCCTCGGCCCAGCAGGACCCGTGGCACTACACGCTCGCGCGCATGGTCGACGCCTGCACGGCGACCGGCATCCTGCCCTACTACGGCCCCTACGGCGACATCAAGGACGTCGACGGCTGCGAGGCCCAGTTCCGCGCCGCCTTCCTGCTCGGCTGCGTCGGCACCTGGTCGCTGCACCCCGTCCAGATCGGGATCGCGAAGAAGGTCTTCTCGCCCGACCCGGACGAGGTCGCCTTCGCCAAGAAGGTGATCGACGCGATCCCGGACGGCCGCGGCGTCCACATGATCGACGGCAAGATGCAGGACGACGCGACCTGGAAGCAGGCGCAGGTGATGGTCACGCTGGCGAAGTCGCTCGCCGAGCGCGACCCCGAGCTGGCCGAGGCGTATGGGCTCTAGCCCTCTCGGCGACGGCCGCGGCGCGAGCCGCGGCTGTCGTTCGCAGGGCCGCGGACGGGCGCGCAGAGCGCCCGTCCTCTCCTCCCCCTACCTCCCCTCGGCGGAGACGCTCAGGCGGCGTAGCCGGCGGCGCGTCCTGCGTCGACGACGCGCTCAGCCATCTTGCGGTTCGCCTCGTCGATCATCTCGCCGTCGAACATAGCCGCGCCGCGGCCGCCCTCGTCGGCGGCCTCGCGGTAGGCGGCGAGCATCTGCTCGGCCCGCTCCCACTCCTCGCGGCTGGGGCTGAACGTCTCGTTGACGATCTCGATCTGGCCCGGGTGGATCGTCCACTTGCCGTCGAGGCCGAGCGCGCGGGCGATGCGGGCGCGCTCGCGCAGGCCCTCCTCGTCCTTGACGTTGCCGTACGGGCCGTCGATCGCCTGGATGCCGGCGGCGCGGGCGGCGACGACCAGCTTCGAGTAGAGGTAGTTGAGGTGGTCGCCCGGGTAGCCGGCCGGGGCGCCGCCGATCGTCGTGATCGGGATGCCGATCGCGGCCGAGTAGTCGCCGGGGCCGAAGATCAGCGTCTCCATCCGCTTCGAGGCGGTCGCGATCCGCTCGCAGGCGATCAGGCCCTTCGCGTCCTCGATCTGCGCCTCGATCCCGATGCGGCCGACCTCGAAGCCCTTCGCCAGCTCGATCTGCGTGATCAGCTTGTCGGTCATCTCGACGTCGCCGGGGGTCTGGACCTTCGGCAGCATGATCGCGTCGAGCTTGTCGCCGGCCTGCTCGACGACGTCGATCAGATCGCGGTAGTAGTGCGGCGTGTCGGTCCCGTTGACGCGCACGACGACCGTCTTGTCGCCGAAGTCGAGGTCGTGCAGGGCTGCGATCACCTGGCCGCGCGCTCTCGCCTTCTCGCTCTGCGCGACGGCGTCCTCGAGGTCGAGGAAGACCTCGTCGGCGTCGAGTCCGGTGGCCTTCTCCAGGAAGCGCTCGTTCGAGCCGGGAACGGCGTGGCAGCTGCGTCGGGATCGATTCATGCGCGCCATGCTGGCAGAGCGGCGGGCCTTTCGGCCCCGTTTCGCGGGCCTGCCGCGAGCCGCTCCGAACAGATGTCGCGGACGGCCTCCGGCGCGCCTCAGGCGGGCGGCGCCGGGACCTGCTGGGTGATGCAGTGGACGCCGCCGCCGCCGAGCGCCAGCACGCGGCCCGGGACGCCGACGACCTGGCGGTCGGGCAGCAGCTCGCGCAGCCGCCGCAGCGCCTCCTCGTCCATCTCGGGGTCGAGCTGGGCGAGCGGCACGATCGCGGCGCCGTTGCAGAGGTAGAAGTTGGTGTACGGGATCGCGACCGGGGTGCCGTCGGCGCGCGTCGTGCGCGGCAGCAGCTCCAGCTCGACGACCTCGATCCCGGCGCGGGCGAGGCGCTCGGCGTTGTCGCGCGCGGCGGCGGCGTTGGGGTCGTCCTCGGTCGGGGCCGTCTGCAGCAGCGCGCGGCCCGGCGCGAGGAAGGCGCAGACGTTGTCGACGTGGCCGTCGGTGTCGGCGTCCTCGACGAGGCCGTCGCCGAGCCAGACGACCTCGGTCGCGCCGAGCGCCTGGGTCAGGGCCTGCTCGATCTCGCCGCGGTCGAGGTCGGGGTTGCGGTTGGGGTTCAGCAGGCACTGCTCGGTCGTCACGAGCCGGCCCGTGCCGTCGACGGCGATCGAGCCGCCCTCCATCACGACGTCGACCGCGACGCGCTCGATCCCGAGGCGGTCGAGCAGCTCGGCTGCGACGGCGGCGTCCCGGTCGTAGGGCGTGAACGCCTCGCCCCAGGCGTTGAAGCGGAAGTCGACGCCGCGGCGGACCGGCGCGCCGGCCGCGTCGTGGCCGGTGACGACGATCGGCCCGTTGTCGCGCAGCCACGAGTCGTCGATCGGCAGCGCGACCACCTCGACGTCCTTCGACGGCACCCGCCGCCGCGCGTCGTCGGCGTCGGCCGGGTCGGCGACGAGCGTGACCGGCTCGAACGCCGCCACCGCCGCCACCACCTGCGCATGGACCTCGCGCGCCGCCTCGATCGAGGTGTCGCGCCACGTCTCCCGCCGCGCCGGCCACGCGATCAGCGTCCGCTCGTGCACCGCCCACTCCGGCGGCATCGTCAGCCCGGTCCCCTGCATCGCCTCACCTTAGCCGCGCCCGCGCACCGTCGTCACGATCGGCGCCCCACGCGTCGCATCTGCCTCCGTAGCGTCGTGGAGCCGATGGCGCCCTCCCCGCTCGCCGACCTCTACGCCCTCTCCCTCCGCACCCTCGACGCGCACGAGCGACGGGCGAGCGAGCTGCGCAGCCGCGTCGCGCCGGTGCTGGCGGCGGGCGGCATCGGCCTCACTCTGCTCGCGCAAGCCGGCTTGGCCGCCGCCGCAGCCCGGCCGCTCGCACTCGCGGCGGTCGGCATGGCGCTCGCAGGTCTGGCTGCAGTGCTGCGCGCTGCAGCAGAGCTGCTGCTCAGCAGGCCTCCCGTCCTCGACGTCGGAGCCGACCAGCTGGTGCGTCGGCTCGAGCGGGACGGAGCCCTCCACGACCACGACGCCTACGCGAAGGAGATGATCGAGCTGTTCGCCTCCCGTGCTGCTCAGCTGGAACACGATTTCGATGTGCACCACCGCGACTTCACAGTGATCATGGGCGGAACGCTCGTCATGCTGTGTGGACTGGCGCTCGCGGCCCTCGTAGGGTGAATCGCATGCTCTTCAGAGACCCAGAGGACTGGACCGACGAGGAGATCGAGCGCCACCGCGACCTGCTGCGAGCGCTCGTCTATCAGCCGGGCCGCAGACCGTACATCCCTCGCACAGAATGGGAGCAGCTGGGCTGGTGGCGGCGATGGCGCGACCGGTTCCTCACCCGTGAACCGGTCGAGCAGCGGTACGACCGAGCCGTTCGAGCGCAGCGGGCGCGGCGAGCGGCAGCTGCCGAGCGCGAGCGGGCGCTCGGGCTCGACGGCGACGACTGACGAAGCGCCGCGCCGCTCAGGCGGAGCGGGCTCTGCGGGTGCGGGAGCGCTCTTCCTGCTTGGCGACGACGTTGGCGATCAGTCTGATGATCTGCTCGACGCCGGTGATCTTGACGTCGCCGTGGTCGATCGCCTCGCGCCACGCTCTTATCGTGCCGGCGGCGACCAGCTCGTTGAAGCGGGCCCGCGGGACCTCGATGCGGATTCTCGCGTCGCTGGCGATGTCTCTGACGATCACCGGGCCCGGCACCTCGACGCGGTACATCTGGATGTCCCCGCGGCCGCGCAGCTCCAGGCCGGCGACGAGCTTCAGCGGGGCGAGCGCGGGGACCTGCGCGAGGAAATCTCTCACGCCCTGGTCGATCAGCGCTCTCGTGTCCTTCGAAGAGCTCACGGCCGCGGAGTCTATTGGCCGCGCGCCACGGGCGCGAGCGACGGCCTGCGCACGCCCCGCGGCGGTGGGCGCGAGGCGGCGCGGCGGCCGCGAAGCGAAAGCG
>JAEXXR010000602.1 GCA_023405705.1 Actinomycetes bacterium | reverse complement strand
GCCTCGGCGTGCAGCTCCGTGTAGCTCGTCACGACGCCGTCGCCGGTGACGAGCGCCGGGTGGTCGGGGCGCAGCGCGGCGGCGCGCGGAAGCCAGGCCTCGAGCTCCATCGCGGGGCAGGCTAGCTGCCGCGGCCCCATGCCGAGCCGCCGTCACGGCATCGGCATGCCGCCTCCATCGTCCATCGGCGTCGTCCCGCGGCCGTGCATCGGCGTCGCGCCCCCTTCGTCCCGCGGCATCGGCATCCCGCCGCCGTCCTGCATCGGCATCGCGGAGCCGCCGTCGTGCATCGGCATCGCCGAACCCGGCTCGCTCACCTCCGGCGCGCTGGCGGGCGCGAGGGCGATCCAGAGGCCGAGCGCGACGAGCGCGAGCGCCAGCCAGCGGGTCGCGCGCTCGCCGAACGGGAGCGCCTTCTCGACCAGGATCGCCGCGGCGACGACGACCATCCAGAAGAGGCTCATGACGCCGAGCGCGAGCAGCGCCGCCATCAGCGCCCAGCAGCAGCCGACGCACCAGGCGCCGTGCTCGACGCCCATCCGCACCGCGCCGCCGCGGCCGTCGTGCCAGTGGCCGAGCAGGAAGTGCAGCGGCGAGCGGCAGTGGCGCAGGCAGCGCAGCTTCAGCGGCGTCAGCTCGTACAGGCCGGCGAGCGCGACGGCGGCGCCGGCGACGAGCGGCCCCTGCCGATCCCAGGCGAGGAAGGCCGGGTCGATCGCGCGCACGAGCGCGTCGAGCGCGAAGGCGACGACGCCGAAGGCCGCCCACACCAGCCCGTAGCCGGAGAGGAAGGCGGCGAGCGAGCCGCCGCGGCGACGGGTGCTCGCGACGCGGTCGAACGCCCACGCCATCGGCACGACGGCCGGCAGCATCATCGTCACCCAGACGCCGACGAACCAGCCGAGCCCGCCGAGCGCCGTGCCGGGGCCGTCGTCCATCCCCTCCATCCGCAGCGCGACGACGATCCAGCCGGCGAGCGCGAGCGCCAGCAGCGCGGAGGCGATCGCCTGCGCACGGCGCGGCCCCGCGCCGATCGCGAGCGGGCGCGAGGCGCTCATGCCGCCCAGGAGAACGGCGCCGAGGCGCCCGCCGTGCCGGCGAACTCGATCCCGCGCGCGGCGACCCGCGAGCGCGTCGCCTGCGACAGCGTCAGCTCCGTGTTCGCGGGATGCTCGACGTTGACCAGGCGCGTCGGCTCGCCGAGGTGCTCGGCCTGCAGGTCCTCCACCTCGACCGCGATCGCGTCGCCGACCGTCACGCGGTGCAGACGGGCGTCGTCGACGTACTCGATCGGCGCCTGCTCGACGCCGAGCAGCTCGCCGATCAGCGGCGCCAGCGCCTCCATCGGCCCGCCCAGTCTGCCGCCGAAGACCGCCGCCAGCTTGTCGGCCTGCTCCGCGCTCGCCCGCTCGTCGACGTAGAGCGCGACGCGCCAGCCGCCGTCGGTCATCTGCTTCGGCGTGTCGCCGACGAGCACGAGCGTGAGGTCGTCGACGGAGACGCCGTCGACCTCGCCGGAGTCGACGTGGAAGGCGAGCATCGCGTTGCAGCGGTCGTAGGTCGCCGGCAGCTGCAGCGACGAGACGGTGCAGGGGCAGGCGACCTCGCAGTTGCAGTTCTCGAAGTACGTGCCGGTGAGCTGCCATGCCATCGCGACCACCTCCTGGCGCGGGAGACGCTGCGCCGGCGGCGCGCCGGCGCCTGCCATCGACGCTACTCCCCGCGCCGCCGCGTCTCAATGGATTCCGGCAGTTCGTGGCGCGCCGCATCGCCGCACGCCGATCGTGCGGCGTCGCGGCGGCGCAGCGACTACTGTCCTGCGGCATCCCCGACCGTGTAGGAGCGCACGCCGTGCCCGTGAACTGGACTTCCGCAGCCGACTACGAAGACATCCGCTACGAGCTGTCCGGGGACGGGATCGCGAAGATCACGATCGACCGGCCCGAGGTCCGCAACGCCTTCCGGCCCGAGACGGTCATCGAGCTGATGGACGCCTTCGAGCGGGCGCGCGAGGACACGAGCGTCGGGGCGATCATCCTCACCGGCGAGGGCGACAAGGCGTTCTGCTCCGGCGGCGACCAGCGCGTCCGCGGCGAGTCGGGCTACAGAGTGGGCGGCGTCGCCAGAGTCGGGCGCTTCCACGTCACCGACCTGCACGTGCAGATCCGCCGGCTGCCGAAGCCGGTCGTCGCGATGGTCAGAGGGTTCGCGATCGGCGGCGGGCACGTCCTGCACGTCATCTGCGACCTGACGA
Source organism: Actinomycetes bacterium (assembly GCA_023405705.1). Next base: position 1,713 of record JAEXXR010000602.1, on the reverse strand, counting down.
TCGCGGCCGACAACGCCCGTTTCGGCCAGACCGGCCCGAGAGTCGGCTCGTGGGACGGCGGCTTCGGCGCCTCGGTCCTGCGCGACCTCGTCGGCACGAAGAAGGCGAAGGAGATCTGGCTGCTGTGCCGTCAGTACGACGCGCAGGAGGCGCTGGAGATGGGCCTCGTCAACGCCGTCGTGCCGCTCGCCGACGTCGAGGACGAGACGGTCAGATGGTGCCGCGAGATGCTCGCCCTCTCCCCCTTCGCGCTGCGGCTGGTGAAGTCGAGCTTCAACGCGCAGGAGGACGGCTACGCCGGCATCCAGCAGCTCGCGCACGACACCAACCTCCTGCTGTACGGCAGCGAGGAGGCGAGAGAGGGCCGCACCGCCTTCCTGGAGAAGCGCCAGCCCGACTTCTCGAAGTTCCCGCGGCGCCCGTAGCCGCGCAGGCGTAGGCTGAATCCGATGAGCGCCGACACCGCTTCGCCCAACGTCGTCCGCATCTGGCTGATGGCCGCCCGGCTGCGCACGCTGCCGGTCGGTCTCGCGCCGGTGCTGGTCGGCACCGCGCTCGCCGGCGTCGAGGGCTCGTTCCATCCGCTGCGCTTCGCCGCCGCGGTCCTCGGCGCGCTGTTCATCCAGGTCGGCGCGAACCTCTCCAACGACTACTCCGACGCCCGCCGCGGCGCCGACACCGAGGACCGCCTCGGCCCCGTCCGCGTCACGGCCGGCGGGCTGGTGCCGCCGCGCCAGGTGCTGATCGCGACCTACGTCACCTTCGGGCTGGCGGTGCTGTGCGGCGTCTACCTCGTCGCCGTCGCCGGCTGGCAGCTGGTGCTCGTCGGCGTCGCCTCGATCATCGCGGGCGTGCTCTACACCGGCGGCCCGCGGCCGTACGGCTACGACGGCCTCGGCGAGGTCTTCGTCTTCCTCTTCTTCGGGATCGTCGCCGTCGCCGGCTCCTACTTCGTGCAGACCGAGACGCTCGAGTGGGAGGCGTTCGCGCTCGCCGTCCCGGTCGGCCTGCTCGCATCCGCGGTCCTCGTCGTCAACAACTACCGCGACATGGAGACCGACCGGAGGGCCGGCAAGAGGACGCTCGCGGTGCGGCTCGGGCGCGAGAAGACGCGCACGCTCTACGCCGCGATGGTCTACGGCTCCTACGTGCTGACGCCCGTGACGTGGATCTTCGGGCAGCTGTCGCCGTGGGTGCTGCTGCCGCTGCTGACGGTGCCGCTCGCCGCCCCGGTCGTGCGGATCGTCAGGAACCGCACCGACGGCCCGACGCTCAACGAGGCGCTCGCGAAGACCGGCATGCTCGAGCTGGTCTTCTGCGTGCTGCTGTCGGCCGGCGTCCTGCTCTCCTAGACGACGGACCGGCCGCGCCGTGCAGCTCGCGATCGCGCCCCGCCGCCTGCGCCTGCGCGAGCCGCTGCGGACCGCGCACGGCGAGGTCGCCGAGCGGCAGCTGCTCGACGTCGTCGTGATCGGCGCCGACGGGCACAGCGGCGCAGGCGAGGCCGCGCCCCTCCCCTCCTACGACGGCGTCGAGCTCGACGACGTGCGCGCGGCGCTGGAGGACTGCCGGGCGGTCCTGCGCGACGCCGACGGGCTGCGGCCGATGCAGGTGATTGCGGCCTGCCGCGAGGCGGCGGTGCTGCCGCAGGCGGTCGCCGCGATCGATCTCGCGCTGTGGGACCGCGAGGGCCGCCGCCAGGCCCTGCCGGTC
>JAEXXR010000473.1 GCA_023405705.1 Actinomycetes bacterium | reverse complement strand
GCTCGTGCCGGCCGCCCGGCTCGCGCCGCCGCCGCCCGCACCACTCGCGGCAGCGCCGCCCGTCAGCTGGTCCTCCGTCATCCTGGCCACGGTACTGCCAAACCGGTTCGCCTCTCCGCAGCGAGCGGCTGCGGAGCCTGCTCCGTTCCGGCATGCGCGGCCTGCTACGTTCCGGCGCCATGGACGCTTCCGGCCGACCGGGCATTCGTGACGTCGCGCGCGCGGCGGGGGTCTCGCGCACGACCGTCTCGCACGCGCTGAACGGCAAGGGCCGCGTCGCGCCGGAGACGCGCGACCGCATCCTCAGACTGGCCGAGGAGCTCGGCTACCGCCCGAACGTCAACGCCCTGCACCTGACGCAGCGGCGCGCCGGCCTGCTGGCGCTGACGTCCTCGCCGTCGGACCCGATCCCGCTCGGCCTGCTCGACGTCGACTACTTCCTCGCGCTCGCGCCGGCCGCCTCGGAGGCGGCGCTGCGGGCCGGCTACGCGCTCGTGCTCGGCCCGACCGGCGACGCCAGCGAGCTGTGGTCGCAGCTGCGGCTCGACGGCGCGCTGATCACCGACCCGCTGCCGTCGGACCCGTTTCTGCACACGCTGGAGCGGCAGGGGACGCCGGTCGTCACGCTCGGCCGCGACGTCGACCGCAGGGACGAGACGTGGTGGGTCGACTCCGACCTGGAGGCGGCGATGACGGAGGCGCTCGACCATCTGGAGCAGGCCGGCGCCCGCCGCGTCGGCCTCGTCGCCGAGCCGCCGCGCCACTCCTACTCGATCGACGAGCACGCCGCCTACCACCGCTGGCAGGCGGTGCGGGGCCTCGCGCCGCTCGTCGAGGAGGCGGCCGGCAACCACACGGAGGCCGGCTTCCACGCCGCCCAGCACCTGCTCGACCTGCCCGAGGGCGAGCGCCCCGACGCGATCGTCACGACGCTGGAGGGGCTGGCGATCGGCGTCAAGCTGGCGGCCGAGACGGTCGGCCTCAGCGTCCCCGAGGACCTGATGATCGTCGCCGTCTCCGACGGTCCCGTGCTGGCCCAGCCGCACACCTCGATCACCGCGACCGACCTCGCCTCGGCCGAGATCGGCGCCGCCGCCGTGCGCCTGCTGATCGACCGCCTCGACGGCCGCGCCCCCGAGCCCAGCTCGGTGCTGATCCCCTCGACGCTGCGCGTGCGCGCGTCGACCCGCCGCCGCTGACGCCACGCCCCCAGCTCGCCGCCCGGCCGCTTCGGCACGAACCTGTGTCATCGAGTGCCTGCTCAGCCGGCACGGGATGACGCAGGTCCGCGTGGTGGGCTCGCGCGCGCACGCTCCGGCGCCGAATTTCGGCCCGCGCAGCGCCCACGCGCCTCGCTTTCGCCGATGTGGCAAACCGGTCAGGCAATCGCGCTCCATCGCCGACGTTGCGAGTGGTAAACCGATTTGGCAACCTCCCGACCGGAGGAGACGCCAAACCGGTCAGGCGTGTGTCAAGACGGCGTTGCGGAGCGCCGGCGACCGGACTCATCCGCCACGCTGTGAAGGAGAACCACCGATGACGATGGAAGCCTCAGCGCCGCCGCGCACTGACGGAGCCGGCGCCCCCGATGCAGGAGGAGGGAAGCTGCAGCGCGACTTCACGCTGCGCTCGGCCTTCTCGCTGGCGTTCGCGTACATGTCGCCGATCGTCTGCATCTACGGCGTCTTCGCGATCGCCCTGGCGCTCGTCGGCCCGGGCTTCTGGCTCGCGCTCCCGATCGCCGCCGCCGGCCAGCTGTTGGTCGCCTCCGCGCTCGGCGAGGTCGCCTCGCGGTATCCGCTCCAAGGCTCGCTCTACGCCTGGGCCGGCCGCCTGATGGGTCCCGCCTACGGCTGGTTCACCGGCTGGGCGTACGTCTGGACGGTGCTGATCGCGCTCGTCACCGTCGCCGTCGGCGCGACCCAGTTCTGGGGCGCCGCCTTCGACATCGACGTCAGCGCGAAGTCGTCGCTGATCCTCGGCTGCGTGATCGTGCTCGCGATCGCGACGCTGTCGAACATGATCACGCGCAAGCTCTTGCGCCTGATGATCGCGCTCTCGATCACCGTCGAGGTGATCGCCTCGATCGGCCTCGGCATCTGGCTGATCGCCTTCCACAACGTCAACCCGATCAGCGCGATCCTCGAGAACGGCGCGGGCGCCGGCGGCTGGTCCGCCGCGACGATCCTGCTCGCGATCGGCCTCGCCGGCTGGTCGTTCGTCGGCTTCGAGTCCTCCGGCGCGATCGGCGAGGAGGTCAAGGACGCCGCCCGCAACGTGCCGAAGGCGCTGCGCTGGGCGCTGATATCGATCGCCGCGATCGGCATCTTCGGCTCGCTGTCGCTGATCCTCGCCGTCCCCGACATCGGCGCCGTGCTCTCCGGCGAGGACGTCGACCCGATCTCCACGACGCTCGCGGTCCACCTCGGCGACACCGCCACGCGGATCATCAACGCGATGTTCGCGATCGGCTTCACCGCCTGCGTGCTCGGCCTGCAGACCGGCATCTCGCGCGTCATCTGGGCGTTCGCCCGCGACAGAGCGCTGCCCGCCTCCAACTGGCTGGCGAGACTGTCCAGACGCGAGTCGATCCCGCTCAACGCGCTCGCCGTCACCGCCGTCCTGCCGCTGCCGATCTTCCTGCTGACCGGCTCCAACGTCTACAACGTGCTCGTCGGCTACGTGATCGGCGGCTGGTACCTGACCTTCACGCTGGCACTGCTCGCCGCCGCGATCGTGCGCTGGCGCGGCAACTGGAAGCCCGGCCCGTTCAGCCTCGGCCGCTGGTCGCTGCCGATCCTGATCGCCGCGCTCACCTGGGCGATCTTCGAGACGGTCAACATCTCCTGGCCGCGCGAGATCCTCTCCGGTCCCGACTGGTGGCTGCAGTGGTCGGTCGTGATCGTCACCGCGATCCTCGGCCTGATCGGCGCGCTCGTCTACGCCTCCGTCCGCGGCAGCATGAGACTCGGCGAGCCGACCGTCGACGAGACCGCCACGACCCCGCAGGAGCCCTGATGTACGCCTGGCCCGACGTCGACTTCGCCGCGCTGCGCGGCGCGCGCATGGAGCGCGTCTCCGAGCTGATGCGCGAGCGCGACCTCGACCATCTGCTGCTGTCGAGCTTCGACACGATCCGGCAGACGACCGACTTCCGCGCGACGCTCACCTACGACTCCAACTACGACTACTACGCGGCGATCGTCGCGGCCGACGGCGACGCGACGCTGGTCGCCTGCGACGTCGGCGAGGCGATCGACGAGCCGATGCACGGCCTGCCGTGGATCACGCGCCGGATCCCGGCGCCGTCGTGGCAGTCGCTGTGGGCCCACCCGCAGACCTACGCCCGCGTGCTGGCGAAGGAGCTGGAGCGGCTCGGCGCCAGACGGGTCGGCATCGACGTGCTGCCGCTCGACACCGCGCAGGCGCTGCGCGCGGCGCTCCCCGGCGTCGAGCTGGTGCCGGTGCTGCGCGACCTGCTGTGGGCCCGCCGCGTCAAGCTGCCCGACGAGGTGCGGCTGCTGGAGGCGAGCTGCGAGGTGCTGTCGCTGTGCGCCTCCGCGGCGATGGAGGGCTTCGTCGAAGGGATGACCGACCACGAGGTCGTCTCGCTCGCCGACGCCGCCGCGCACAAGCACATGGTCGAGTGGATCTCGCACAGCGTGATCGTCGCCCAGGCGACGCCGAAGAAGGCGGCGTGGCTGCCGACCGGCCGCCGCATCTGGGGCGGCGAGGTCTTCTTCGTCGACTACGGCGTGATCGGCCGCGGCGGCTACACCGCCGACTTCTGCCGCACCGCCTTCGCCGGCGAGCCCGACCCGGTCGTCGCCGACGCCCACCGCAAGCTGCTCGACGCGAAGGCGGCCGGCGAGGCGTTCGCGAAGCCGGGCGTGAAGGGCTCCGAGATCGCGCAGACGATCAACGACGCGCTGCGCGGCCACGGCCTGCCGCCGACCTCCTACGCGGTCGGCCACGGCATCGGCCTGCGGATGGTCGAGCCGCCGTCGATCTACCGCGCCGAGATGATGGACCACGACGACGTGCTGGAGGAGGGGATGGCGATCTGCCTCGAGCCCTCCACCTCGGTCGCGCTGCCCGGGGGCGAGGTCGTCGGGATGAAGGAGGAGGACCAGTACATGGTCACCGCCTCCGGCCTGCGCAGGCTCACGCGCACCGCGGTCGCGACGACGGCCTGACCCGTACCAGCGGCGGTCTTCGTGTCTCCTGGGCACACGGATCGCCGCTGCTCCCGCGGCGGCGGCGGGGCCCCCCCCCGC
>JAEXXR010000468.1 GCA_023405705.1 Actinomycetes bacterium | reverse complement strand
GTCCATCGCCGGCCAGACGCGCGCCAGCTCGCTCGTCAGCGTCACGCCGCCGACCTCGCGCGGGATCCGCTCGCGCACCTCCTCGAACGCGGCGGTGCGGTCGGAGCGCATGTCGCAGTGCAGCTCGCCGTGGGCCGGCACGACGTTGAACGCCTCGCCGCTGTGCAGCATCGTCGGGACGGCGGTGAGGCGGTCGGGGCCGTCGGGCGCGTGCGCGGTCGCGACCGCCTGCGCCGCGGCGGCGAGCGCGAGCAGCGCGTTGCGGCCCTTCTGCGGCGCCGAGCCGGCGTGCGCGGCAACCCCTTCGGCGCGCACGTGCAGCGTCCCGGCCGCCTTGCGTCTGACGATCACCGCGTCGCTGCCGTCGGGCGCCAGCTCGCCGGCCTCGAAGCAGAGGCAGGCGTCCCAGCCGGCGAACCGCTCGACGTGCTGGAGCGGCCCGGTCCGCCACTCCTCGTCGACGACCAGCAGCAGCGCCACCTCGGCGAACCGCCGCGGCTGCGCGGCGAGGGCGCGCAGGACGCCGAGCGCGAGCACGTCGCCGCCCTTCATGTCGATCGAGCCGGAGCCGACGAGCCGGCCGTCGTCGTGGCGCAGCGGCTCGTGGCGCTCGTGCGGGACGACGGTGTCGAGGTGGCCGAGCAGCAGCACGCGCCCGCCGCCCGTGCCGCGCACGCGCACGACGAGGTCGTCGGCGTGGCCGGGCGAGGAGCACGTCAGCCGCTCGAACGCCGCGCCGTCGGGCGCGAGCGCGCGCACGACCGCGACGCAGTCCTCCGCGCCGTGCACGTCGCCCGAGGGCGAGGAGACGGCGACGAGCGCGTCGAGGTCGCGCTCCGCGCGCGCCGCGATCGCCTCAGCCGCCTGCTGGACCGATGCGTCCACGCGGGGCACGATAGTTCACGACTGCATGCTCGCGACCGTCATATCGATCGAGCTGTTCCAGACGCACCACGAACCGGGGCGCGAGGCGGCCTTCTTCGTCCTGCTCGCCTTCCTGCTGTCGTTCGGCTTCATCCGCACGAGCGCGCGGCTGACGCGCAGCGTCTCGTGGTGGCCGGGCGGCGTGGAGACCGAGGGCGGCGTCCACCTCCACCACCTCGTGTGGGGGATCGTGCTGCTGCTCGTCTGCGGCTTCGGCGCCTTCGCGACCGAGCTGACCTCGCCGTGGTGGCAGATCCTCGCGATCGGCTTCGGGATCGGCGCCGGCTTCACGCTCGACGAGTTCGCCCTGTGGGTCCATCTCGAGGACGTCTACTGGAGCCAGGAGGGCCGCGCCTCGCTCGACGCGGTGATCCTCGCGACCGTCTTCGCCGGCCTGATCGTGATCGGCGTCAACCCGTACGGCCTCGACGACCCGGGCTCGGTCCTCGGCACCGCCGCCTGGTTCTCGCTGGCGCTGATACTCGCCGGCGCCGCCTTCCTGAAGGGCCGGATCGTGCTGGGGATGCTCGCGATCTTCGTCCCGTTCGTCTTCGGCCTGTGGGCGGCGGTCCGACTCGCCAAGCCCGGCTCGCCGTGGGCGCGCCGCTACGACGCGGCGAAGCTGGAGCGCTCCCGCAGACGGTTCGGCCCCGACACCCGCAGCGCCCGCTTCGGCAGATGGTTCCTCGACCTCATAGGCGGCGCCCCGTCCCAGCCGGACCCGCAGCCGCAGAGAACGAGTCTCAGAGAGCCGTGAGCAGCTCGACGTCACGGCCGCCGGCGAGATCGGCCAGGCCGGCGTCGAAGGTGACGATGCGCAGCTCGTGGCGGCGCGCGAGTGCGAGGAGGTGGGCGTCGGTCACCTGGCGATGGCCGTTCAGGCGCGGCACGTCGTCGTCGCAGATCGAGACGTCGTCAGGGAGGAAGCGATGTCCGCGAGCGCCGCGCAGGCCTCGCAACGCGTCACGCGCGAGCTCGACCGTGAGCGGCGCCGGCAGCACCTTAGGGTTCGAGGAGACGCGCACGAAACCGCTCTCGGTGATCGGGCACGTCGCCCAGCCGCCTGACTGATTGCCCGCGAACCACGAGCGCATGCTGGCGTGGTGGACGTGGGAATCCCACGCCAGCGCCACGAGGGCGTTGACGTCGAGCAGCGCCACGGGGGTCAGTCCTCGTCGAGTGCGCGGCGCACCATCTCGGGCGTGATCGGGGCCACGCCGGCGGGGACGCGGATCACGGGCAGGTCGCCGTCGGCGTCGACGCGTGCGGGGGTCAGCCCGCGACGGGCCAGCTCGGAGATCACGGAGCCGATCGAACGTCGTTCCCCGGCCGCGAGCTCGCGTGCGGCGGCCACGACGTCGTCGTCGATGTCGAGCGTCGTTCGCATGATGCGGTGATGCTAACGCATCACCGCATCGAATCCGAGTTGCTAAAGCCCCGCCGGGTGGCGGGCGACGTAGCCGGCGCTGGAGCGGTCGTCGGGCTGCCAGCGGGTGCCGGCGGCGCTGGCGCCGCTGGTGTCGAAGCGTCTGCCGTCGATGACCATGTAGGTGTGGCCGGCGTTGGCGTAGATCGTCACGCGCTTGCCAGGGCCCGGCTCGCCGTAGCTCATCAGCCCGCCGGAGGCGAGCGGGGAGGAGAGCAGGCCGGCGCCGTGCAGCACGTAGGAGACCGAGCCGGAGCAGTCGTAGCCGCTGTCCTCGAAGGAGCCGTGGCCGCCGCCGTAGATGTACGGCGTGCTCTGTATCCGGTTGCCGGCCGCGATCATCTGGGCGACCTTCGCGTCGGCCCAGCTGCGGTTGCCGCGGGCGCCGCCGCTGCCGTCGCCGCCGCGCTTCAGCAC